>JAFSRL010000006.1 GCA_017446125.1 Lachnospiraceae bacterium | reverse complement strand
CAAAAACTCACTCGTGACCTCCATGTCCTCCTTGTCCATCGCGCGGATATACGCCAGATACTGCTCCGTGATCGTGACAATCGGGATGTCGTAAATATCAATCTTATTCTTGTCAATGAGGTGCAGAAGAAGGTCTAAGGGACCTTCAAACACCTGCAGTTTTACTTCGAGTGCCATGTAAAATCATCCTTTTGCGTCCTTACACGACGCAACTAAAAGTATACCATATTTCAATGCAAATGTATCATCACAATCTCCGCGGGATTGTTGAATCTTACGGGCACGGAATGGGTTCCCAAACCGCGTGATAAGATCATTATGCTTTTGCCGATGGTAAAGCGGCCGCCGTCATATTTCGGGAATGGAATGACCGCCGGACTCATTACGCCGCCAAGGAAAGGCAGTCTGATAATGCCGCCGTGCACATGCCCGGAAACAACCAGATCCGCGCCGTACGCGGAATATTCTTCAAAATACTGCGGATTGTGCGCCATCAGGATTGTGAACGCCTCGTTGTTCAAGGGTCCTAACTTCTTTGCCAAATAATCCTCCGGCATGGGATGCTTCTTGAAATGCCGGAAGTATTCGTATTCCAGCTCCAGCCCGGATAACACGAAATCATCCTGCGCCGGGGATGTGAGTTCAAGGCTCTCGTTTTCAAGGATGACGGCGCCCGCGTCGCGGAAGGCATCATAGAGCCTTCCGTGCAGCCCGTCGTAGTCCGCATCAAAAAGCTTCAGTTTTGTCTCATGATTTCCGGGCGAAAAATAAACCGGCGCAATCTTCGACAATGCCTCCACCAGATGGATTGCCTCATCCGTCTGCACATGCTGCACGTCCAGGTGCGCGGTATGATACGCCGTAATCAAATCCCCCGCAATCAGAATCAGATCCGGCTTTTGTGCGCGGATTGCTTCAATCAGGGTGTCGTTGTGATGCCCGTAGACATTGTCGTGCAAATCCGCCAGCAGGCAAATCTTGCAGTCGCCGTGCAGCTTATCGCTTTTTACTTCATACGGCACAACAACAAACCGGTGCATGTCCCGGTGATTTATGATTAAGAAGATTGCAATCAGTACAATGAAAACGACAAGAACCGCTGCTGCGCCGGGCATGGGAACTCCTTACCGCAGAAACGATTTACAGAAACCGATGAACTTCTCCTTCTGCTCCGAGAAGGAAAAATCACGCTCTTCCGCGATGGATTTCAGTTGCAGGTAGTAATCGATTGCCACCGCCACAATGACCAGGGAGCAGCAGAAAACCCCGAGGCGCCTGTCCAGCCGGTCAATAAACTCATAGATTCTTGCGTTTAACACCTGAATGATAAAGACCGCATAAAAGCCCCAGGCAATCGTGGACTCTAAGCAGATAATTCCCTTGTAATTCAGGGGCTTGTCATGATAATCCCACCAGACCTCCCCGAAGATGCGCTCCATCGCAATCGCGACCAGAAACTCAAAGGTCGTGGCAAGGAAGGCACCGGCAAAGTACAGCGGCACAAAGCGTCCCTTTAACGGCGACAGAATCAGGTAACCGACCACACCGCCAAAGCCGTAGATGGGGCAAAACGGTCCCTTCGCAAAGCCGCGGTTCGTGAGCCTGCGGTTGCAAAACGACATGTAAATGGATTCCACCACCCAGCCCATAATGCTGTAAATAATAAACGCGGCAATCAGGTGGTAGATGTCGCTTCCGAAAAGCCCCAGCTCCCAGACAGACATGATTCGGTTTTCGAATAACACAAGATGCTCCATAAATTTCCTAAAATCCGCAAAAAAGCCCCTGTAGCATCACCGGGGCTTTTTGTTTCATCAATTATACTTCCGCTTACGCGCAGCCTCCGACTTCTTCTTGCGGCGCACGCTGGGCTTTTCGTAATGCTCGCGCTTACGAATCTCCTGCTGGATCCCGGCTTTCGCGCAGCTTCTCTTGAAACGACGTAACGCGCTGTCCAGCGACTCATTCTCTTTTACGATAACCGACGACATCTTTTTCCCTCCCTTCAGTCCCGTAGTCTCGACTGAACGGGTTATTTATCGTGTAAGGACGTACAAATTAGCGTACTTCCGTTTTCACAACTCTAATATTATACCACAAACCAGGGATTCGTCAAACAGGAAGATGGTTCGAATTTCCGATAATAATTAAACGGTATTACGCGCCCGCGCCCAGGTAGGCTTCACGAATACGCTCATCCTTTAACAGCGTTTCGCCCGTGCCCTCCATCGTCACGCGTCCGGTCTCAAGGACGTATGCGTGGTGCGCGATCTGCAGGGCCATGTTGGCGTTCTGCTCGATGAGGAGGATTGTCACGCCCTGTGCGTTGATCCGTTTGATGATCTCAAAAATGTCCTTCACGACAAGGGGCGCAAGGCCCAAAGAGGGTTCGTCCAGCATCATGAGCTTTGGCCTTGCCATCAGGGCTCTTCCGACCGCGAGCATCTGCTGCTCACCGCCTGAGAGCGTACCGCCCGCCTGCCACTCGCGTTCCTTTAAGCGCGGGAAAAGCGCATAAACTTCCTCATAATCCTT
>JAFSRL010000057.1 GCA_017446125.1 Lachnospiraceae bacterium | reverse complement strand
GCAAAAGTCCGTGGTTGACATGCACGCACACGAGCTGCCTGCCCACGGCCTTAATCAAAAGCGCGGCGACGACCGAGGAGTCAACGCCGCCCGAGAGCGCGAGCAATACTTTCTTGTCGCCGATCTGCGCCTTGAGCGCCTTAACCTGTTCGGCGATAAAGGCGTCCGCCAAAGCGGGGGTCGTAATGCGTTCCATTGTGTCCGGTCTTACATTGCTGTCCATGATGTATCCTCCTACTATAGTATAATCCGTCGCACCGCAACAATCGTGCGGTAGGTCGCGTTTGAAATCTTGATTCCCGTGCGTGCGCTTGACGCGTGCACAATCATGCCGTTCCCGATATAAATCCCGACGTGCCCCGCGTAGCACACAAGATCCCCGGGCTGTGCGTTCTCGTACTCCACCGCGATGCCCGCGTTGCGCTGCGTCCAGGACGTGCGCGGCAGCGTCACCCCGAACTGCTTATACACGGAGTACACAAACCCTGAACAGTCCGCGCCGTTTGTCAACGACGTTCCGCCCGCCACATACGGGTTCCCGATGAACTGCTTCGCATACGCGGCAACATTCGCGCCGGAGAGCGTGCCCGGTGCCGCATAATCCGAAAGCGACTTCCCGTTGCCCGCGGGCGCCGTGACTGTTGCAGGTACGCTTGCAGCGGCGCTTGCCGAAGAGGATGCGCGTCCCGCCGCCACCGGCGCGTCTCCGGAAACCGGTGCCTGCGTATCCACGCCTGCCGCCTGCGCTTCCAGCGTTTCGCGACGTGTCCTCGCCTCCTCCATCGCCTTCTCGTTTGCTTCCCGCTCCGCGTTCTTCGCGGCAATCTGATTTGTCAGGGAATTGATGGTGGAGGTCTGCTGCTGCAACTGCGCGGAATACGATGCCGCGTTCTGTCTTAAGCGTGCAAGCTGCACTTCGTAATCATCGTACTGCGACTCGTAATCCGCAATCAGGGCATTCAAGTAACCCTGCTCCTGCTCCAGCTCATACTCCGCAGTCTCCAGCTCGCTCTTTTCTTCTTCAAGTGTGATGCGGTAATTCTCCGCGGCGTTCTTCGTCGCGATATAATTGTCGAGCTGCTGTCTGTCGTAGGCGTAAAGGCTTTCGGCGTAGTCCGCTTTGTTGAGCATTTCGCCGTAGCTTGCGCTCTCCAAAAGAATGTTGAAGTATGTGATGTTGCCCTGCTCGTACATGTACTTCGCGCGCTGCTTCATCGCCTCGTAGAGCGTCTCTTCCTGTTGCTTTGCGTCGTCGTACTGTGTCTGTGCCTCCGCAATCTTGACGGTGGTCTGGTTGATTTCATCCTCGATGATCATGACGTTTGCCATGACCTGCGTCAATTCCTCGTTTGCGTTCTCGATGTCCGTCGAAAGCGTTGACTGCACGACCTGCACGGAACCGATCTGGGAGTTCGCGGAATTCAATCCCTGCTGGCTTGCCTCCTTCGCCGTCTGCGCGGCCCGGCGTTCCTCCTCGAGCTTTTTGCGTTCCTCGTCGAGGCGTTTGTTTTCCTCTTCCAGTGCGCGCTCCCGCTGCTCCAGGCTTTCCGGCGAATCCGCACTGACCGGTGCGGGCGAATCCGCGGATTCCGGCGCGGCCAAAGACACTGCCGCAGCCCGCGCAAACGCCACGCCCAGCAGCACAACGCTCAATATGAAACTGACCCTCCGAAACCCTCGCTTCATTTTACTTGCTTATAACTCGCATGTCCCTACCGTCCGCGGGAAAGGTAGCACGTCGCGGATGTTCTGCATTCCGGTCAGGTACATAATCATGCGCTCGAACCCGAGTCCGTAGCCGGCGTGACGCACGCTGCCGTAGCGGCGCAGGTCGAGGTAGAACTGGTAGTCCTCCTTGTTCAGCCCCATCTCATCCATGCGCTTCTCCAGCACCGCCAGGTCGTCCTCGCGCTGGCTGCCGCCGATGATTTCTCCAATCCCCGGCACCAGACAATCCGCCGCGGCGACCGTCTTGCCGTCCGGATTGAGCTTCATGTAAAACGCCTTGATGTCCTTGGGATAATCCGTGACAAAGACGGGACGCTTGAACTCCTCCTCCGTGAGATAGCGTTCATGTTCTGTCTGCAGGTCACAGCCCCAGGACACCTTGAACTCAAACTTGTCGTTATGCTTTTCCAAAATCTTGATCGCGTCCGTGTAGGTCACGCGTCCGAAATCGGAATTCGCCACATGCTCTAAGCGCTCAATCAAGCCCTTGTCGATGAACTGGTTGAAGAACGCCATCTCATCCGGGCAGCGCTCCATCACGAAGTTGATGATAAACTTTAACATCTCCTCCGCGAGATCGCAGTCGTCCTTCAAATCCGCAAACGCGATTTCCGGCTCGATCATCCAGAACTCCGCGGCGTGACGCGCCGTGTTGGAATTCTCCGCGCGGAAGGTTGGTCCGAAGGTGTAGACGTTGCGGAAGGCAAACATGAAGGTCTCGACATCGAGCTGTCCCGAAACCGTCAGGTTCGTTTCCTTGCCGAAGAAATCCTCATGATAATCCACTTCCCCGTCCGCAAACGGCACCGTTGCCAAAGGCAGGGTCGTCACCTGGAACATCTCACCCGCGCCCTCGCAGTCGGAGCCCGTGATGATGGGTGTGTGCACGTAGGTAAATCCCTTCTCCATAAAGAAGGTGTGAATCGCGTATGCCGCCATGCTGCGCACGCGGAAGACCGCCTGGAAGGTGTTCGAGCGCACGCGCAGGTGCGGAATCGTACGCAGGTATTCCATTGTGTGACGCTTCTTCTGAATCGGGAAGTCCGGTGTCGACGCGCCCTCCACAATGATCTCGCTTGCCTGCATTTCCAGCGGCTGCTTCGCGTCCGGCGTCAAAACAATCGTGCCCTTGCAGATCAGCGCCGCGCCCACGTTGCTCTTCGAGATTTCTTCAAAGTTCGCAAGCGCATCCGTATACACCACCT
The DNA here is from genome assembly GCA_017446125.1 of Lachnospiraceae bacterium. Lineage (GTDB taxonomy): Bacteria > Bacillota > Clostridia > Lachnospirales > Lachnospiraceae > Butyrivibrio. Next base: position 9,770 of record JAFSRL010000057.1, on the reverse strand, counting down.
GCAGCGGCGTGAACGCGCTGCCGTCGTTTAACACAATAAATCCCAGTGCCTTCGAGTCGCGGATGGAACGCACCCATCCGCCCACGGTCACTTCTTTGTCCGCATACTGTTCCTTGTCACGGAACAGATCTCTCAATTCCAAAAGCTCCATCAGTTTCCTCCAATCGAACCGTCTGCGCCCACGCCGCCTTCCACGGCCGGTTCCTCATGGGTGTGAAATTCAACGGGTGCTCCGGTCGCATCGACCGCGCGGTTGTTATGCAGAAGAAATTCCTGCGCGGCAGACATGTACAGGGTCTCACGGATTTCCTTCTCGATGTCCGTCTGCAGCTCCGTGTTCATCGCCTCAACCGTCTCGTACCCGTTTGCCTCCAGAACCGAGGTAATCTGTGTCTGCACCTCGCTTTCGTTGATGGTGAGACCCTCCGCCTGCACCACCGCGTAATACATCATCATGACCTTGCTGACACGGTCGGAATACTCCGCAATCATCTCATCCGCCGTGCCGGTGAATCCGTAGTAGGAAAGCTCTGACGTAATCATCTGGTCGACATCGATTTCCTGACCGGTGCTCTCAATTGACTTCTCCGCGTTCAGGCGCAGCTGCGTCTTGAAGCGGTCAAGCATCTCCTGCGGCGGGTCGCTGAAGGTGCAGTTGTTCTCCACGGTTTCGAAAATCTTCGACTGCGCCTCGTTCGCGAGTGTCGACGCGTTCTGCTCCTCAAGCATTCCCTTCGTGTATTCCTTTAAGTCCGCAACGGTGGAAACACCCTCAAGACCAATCTCCGCAACCAGTTCATCCGTCCACGCGGGGGCGGCCTCCAGGTGATGATTGAACGTGAAGGTGAAAATCACATCCACGCCCGCAAGATCTTCGCTGTGATAATCCTCCGGGAAGGTTAAGGGTACTTCCTTCACTTCGCCCGGCACCATTCCGAAAAAGCCTTCCTCAAAGCCTTCGATATAACCGCCGGCACCCATCGTAAGCTGCACGCCTTCGGCGGTACCGCCATCGAATACCTCGTCCGTTTCCGCAATGCGTCCGGAATAATCCGCGTTGATCGTGTCACCGTCTTCGATGGGCTTGTCGGAATCGCTTTTCTGCATCATGCCGCTTAAGGCACCCTGCATGTATTCGTCCACTTCCTCGTCCGTCACCGCCTGCGTGCCGTCAAGGGTTATTTCCATGTCCTTATACTCGCCCAGTGTCACATAACCGGAAACATCAAAATCGCCCAGATAGGCGCCTGACTTTGCGGTCGGTGCACCGGAATTGCCGCCGGTCGCGCCGCAGCCGCTCAAGACCTGCAGCGTAAGAACGCCGCTCAACAGAATCACTAAAAACTTATTCATACAAACTTCCTCCTGAATCTTTTCCTCAACTTATTATTATATAACAGATTCCCCACCAAAAAAAGAGGCTGTCATTACCCGTTCAATGAGAAACGACAGCCTCTTGTCCTTACGATGTGTGCCTTACGCCTCCGTCCCGGTTGCGGCTTCACTCTTCCAGTCGTCAAATCCCTTCATCACCGCGTCGTAGGTCTGCTTCGAAATGTCCGGAAGGTCCTTGCCCCACGCGCTGCCGGCTTCCTTGAAGCCCTTCTCAAACGCGCCGCGCATCTTGTCGATCATCGCCGGATCGCCGCCCGTCAACGCCTTCGCGAAATCCAGAATGCGCTCGGAGGTCTGCTTGACGCCCCAGTAACCGTTCTCGGAAATGTCCTCCTTGGCCTTCGCCACGGCGGCCTCGTCAACGTTCTCAAACTTGCCGTTCGCAAAGAACTTCCAGATATCATCCTGTCCGTTCGCAAGCCCCCAGGTACCTGCCTGCTGTCCCATCATCTTCTGGACGATGTCCTTTAAGTTCTGCACCTGCGCGTCCGCGTCCGCCTTCAACCGGTCGATCAGGGCCTGGTTGGGCTTGTAGGTCTTCTGCGACTTCGCCGCCTCCTGCGCCTCCTCGCTCTTTTCATAGACGACGCCGGTCTCCGCGGCCTTTGCGTCCGTCTTCTTTTCCTCCGTCTTCGCCGTCACCGATTTGGGATCAAACGCGTTGTAAGTCGCCGCAATGTCGGTCATGGCAGTAATTCCGTTTACGCTCATAATGAACTCCTTTTCCGTGCCGGAGGGCACAATAAACAAACTGTTTCGGCAGCCTGTCGATACTGATACGTTTCTCTATCTTATTTATCGGTCAAAGCCCGCCCGTTCTTTAGGGCGTGCGCCGAAGAGATTCCTGGCAGAATGCACAAAAAGAATTGGTTAGTTTTGTGAAAACTGACAAGGCTCCGTCAGATAGACCTCCGCGCACAGGCCGCTCATCAATAGTGCGTCATAGGCCCTGTTTGCGGTCTCTTCCTTTGCGTAGATGCCAAAGACCGTGGGACCCGAGCCCGTCATCATCGCGCCCAGAGCGCCCTCGGAAAGCATGAGATCGCGGATACGCGAAACCGCAGGGGTTGTCATGATGGTCACCGTTTCTAAGACATTGCCCATCGCGCGGCACACGCCGGTTAAGTCCTCGCGTTTTAAAGCCGCAATCTGACCGTCCACATTCGGGTGCACGATGCCGGAAAAGGCACTTCCCGCCCGCTCGTCCAGCGCCGTGTACACGGCTTTGGTGGAAACGTCGACGCCGGGCTTGCCCAGCAAAATAAAGCAATCCGGCAAAGGCGCAACCGGGGTTAACACCTCGCCGATGCCCTCCGCAAGCTGCGTGCCGCCCGTTAAGCAAAACGGGATGTCCGCGCCCAGGGGCAGGGCAAACGTCAACAGCTCGTCCATGGAAAGCCCCAAAGAAAACAGCCGGTTGATGCCGGTAAACGCCGCAGCGGCGTCTGCGCTGCCGCCCGCAAGTCCCGCCGCCATGGGGATGCGCTTGGTCAAAAGCACGTCCACCCCGTAGGTTAAGGAAAAGCGCTTGCGCATGGTATCGATGACGCGCGCAATCAGGTTCGTTTCATCCATGGGCAGCGCCTGTGCGCCCTGCGCCGTGGACTGAGAAGAAAGCCGGAGCGTGATTTTGTCATCGTCCCTTAAGGTAAAGTCGAGTGTGTCATACAAAGAAACGCTCTGCATTACCATCCGCACGAGGTGGTATCCGTCCTCGCGCCGTCCGGTAACGTCGAGCGTTAAATTAATCTTTGCGCATGTGTTTACGGTAATGCTTTGCATCCGTCGTTATTTCTTCGGCCCTGCGCCGGCTGCCGCGCGCGCCTTGTCCATGGTGCGTGCAAAGAAGCCCTTCTTCACAGGCTCCGCAAGCTTTCCGCCGCGCAAGCTCTTGACCTCCGTCACGTAGATGCCCGCGACCGCCGCCTTGACCTCCTGCTTGACCGGCACCATGTCAAAGATGCGGTTGTCGCAAATCAGGTTCGTAATCTGGGGGCCTGCCTTGACCTTTAAAATCGGGACCTTCGACCAGCGCATCAGTCTGGGGGTCTGGTCAACGACGATCTGCGGAAGATTCGCGTCCGTTAAGCGCATCTTCTTTTTATCGATGACAAGCATCGTCACCCACTGCTTCATCGCGTCCGCCTGGGCGTCCGCTTCTTCCTGTTTCTTCTGCATGCGCTTGCCCTGGAAGTAAAGCGCGACCACCGCCGCGATTAAGACCACGAGAAGTACGATTGTTACGATCCAGCCTGTGCCGATCGCGATTGCAAATCCAAAACCTGTGCTCAATTCTGTAGACTCCTTCTAAACATTCTCCGTATGTCGTTCAATTACGTAAGAAGTATCATACCATACTTTCCACTTCCCCGCCACATAAAAGTGAGTCAGGGGGGACGGGTACAGTGACTCGTTTTTTTCAAAAATGAGTCGCTGTACCCGTCCCCCTGTCTCATTCTTTTACTCCGCCAATGAGCTCCGCCACATCCTCCACGCCGTTTTGCTCCATATACTCCTCAAGCCCCTCAATGACCTCCGTCGTGGCGTAGGGATTGTGGAAGTTCATCATGCCCACGGCGACGCCCGTCGCGCCGGCAAGCAAAAACTCGATCGCGTCGTCCGCGTTCGCGATGCCGCCCATGCCGATGACGGGAATCGAGACCGCCTGCGCCGCCTGATAGACCATGCGCACGGCAATCGGCTTGATTGCGGGGCCGGAAAGACCGCCCGTTTTATTCGCAAGCGCGAACTTCCGGCTGCGGATGTCGATCTGCATGCCGGTGATGGTGTTGATCAATGAAATCGCATCGGCGCCCGCCATCTCCGCGGTGCGTGCCATTAAGGCGATGCTTGTGACGTTCGGGGACAGCTTCATGATCACGGGCTGCTTCGCGTGCCGCTTAATCTCACGCGTGATCTCGTCAAGCGCGCGCGGGTCCTGGCCGAAGGCAATGCCGCCCTCCTTCACGTTCGGGCAGGAAACGTTGATCTCCAAAAGGTCGACCGGCTGGTCGGAGAGCTTTTCGACCACGGCGACATATTCCGGAATCGTGTGCCCGGCGACGTTGACAATAATCTTCGTGTCGAACTCGCGCAAAAACGGAATGTCCCGTTCGATAAACAAATCGATGCCCGGGTTTTGCAAACCGATTGCGTTTAACATCCCGCCGTAGGTTTCCGCGACGCGCGGTGTTTCGTTTCCGGGCCACGGCACGGCGGAAACGCCCTTGGTCACAACCGCGCCCAACCGGTTGATGTCGACAAACTCTTCATATTCCATACCGGAGCCGAAGGTTCCCGAGGCCGTCATCACGGGATTCTTCAATTCCACGCCGGCAATCGTTACCTTTGTATTCACAGAACCACCTCCCTTGCGGGGAAGACCGGACCGTCGGTGCAGACCCGCGCGTTGTGCACGTTTGAGTGCGCGTCGACATTCCGTGTTTTACACACGCAGGCAAGGCACGCGCCCACGCCGCACGCCATGCGTTCCTCCAGTGACAGATAGGCGGGCACCCCCTGAATCAAAGCGTACTCCTTCACCGCCTTTAACATGGGCGAAGGGCCGCAGGCAAAGATGATGTCCGCAACGGTTTCACTGCCCTCGCGCCTGCGCCCGATTTCAAAGAGCGCGTCTAAGTCCGTTCCTCCGTATCCGGCGCTGCCGTCCTCCGTCGCGAGATAGAGGTCGGTGATTTCCGCAAACTGCGGCGCCATAAAGGTCTGGATGTTCTTATACCCTAAGACCGATGTAATGCTGCTTGCCTTGCCGCTTCTTCCGCCGGTGTATTCCCTTGTACCCTCAGGACTAAGGAGCGACGCGGTGAAGTACAACGGCGGTATGCCGATTCCGCCGCCAATCAAGAGCACGCGCTTCCCGGCAGCCTCCTCGACGGGGAATCCGTTGCCCAAGGGTCCGATCATCTCCAGCACCTCGCCCGGCTGCTTTAAGGCAAACTCCGTCGTGCCGCGTCCCGTCAGGCGGTACACCAGCCGTAACACGTGCGCCTCCCTGTCTGCGTCACACACACTGATGGGGCGTGGCAAAAGCGCATCCGCGCCCGCGGGATATACGCCCACGAACTGCCCCGGCATCACGTCCGAGGCTAAAAAGGTTTCCAGCCTCAAATCCAGGATGTCCTCCGCGAGCATTGTCTGTGATACCACGCGTCCGATTGTCTTCTTCCGTCGCACCATTGCTCCTGTATTCCTTTCCCTTACGTATCGCGGTACACCACCCTGCCGCCGCAAATCGTGTAGCGCACGGGTGCCGGCAACGTCTCATGTAGAAACGGCGTGTTGCTTGATTTCGAAACCGTCTCGTCAAAGGTCCAAGTTCCGTTCATGTCAAACAGCGTCACGTCCGCCGGCGCACCGACTTCGATTGTGCCGGCGTCGAGTCCGTAGAGGAGCGCCGCGTTGTAGCTCATCTTGCAGGCAAGCGCAGGAAGCGTCAGGATGTGCGGCTGCACCAGCTCCTTCACGGCGTACGCCAAAGATGTTTCAAGCCCCGTAATGCCGCTGGGTGCCTTCGTGAATTCCCGCGCCTTTTCTTCCGGCGTGTGCGGCGCGTGATCCGTCGCAATCATGTCGATCGTGTTGTCCCGTAAGCCCTCAATGATGGCAAGCCGGTCGCGCTCTTCCCGTAACGGCGGGTTCATCTTCGCGCAGGTTCCGTGAATGCGCACGGCGTCTTCCGTCAAAGAAAAGTGATGCGGTGTCGCCTCCGCGTGAATGAGACGTTTTGTTCCGGCGGCTTCCGCCTTCTGTACCGCCTGCCGGATGAGCTCCACGCTCTCCGCGGCGGAGATGTGCTGCACGGTGATGGCGCAGCCGGTTTCTTCCGCGATTTTAATGTCGCGCTCCACCATTCTGATTTCCGCCTCGCGCGACGCACCGGTCAAGCCCATTTCCTTTGCGATAGCACCGGCATTGATGCCGGCTTCCGTCACAAAGGCAGAATCCTCTTCGTGCAGCGAGATGGCCTTCCCGCGCTTTGCGGCTTCCTCACAGGCAAGGCGCATCACGGCCTCATCGCGCACCGGAAGTCCGTCGTCCGTAAAGAGCACGGCGCCCGCTTCGATGCAGGCATCCATGTCGACGAGTTCTTTTCCCTCCATGCCCTTTGTGACGTTCGCGCAGGTGTAAACGTTGATGCCGGTGTTTTTGCCACGATTGATGACATCACGGATGATGTCAGGAGTGTCGATGCGCGGTACGGTGTTGCCCATCATGATGACGGAGGTGAAGCCGCCTCTTGCCGCGGCACGTGCGCCGGTTGTGATGTCCTCCTTTTCGGCCTGCCCGGGATCGCGGAAGTGGACATGCGGATCGATGAGCCCCGGAAATGCCGTAAGGCCCGTTCCGTCGATGACGAGAAGATTTTCGTGGGAGTCAGAGACCTGCTCTTGCGGGTACGAGGTTTTTGTTGACGTCACATGCAGCGCAAGCTTTCCCGCCGGTGCGATTTGCGCAATGATGCCGTCGGTCAAAAGCAGGTCCCGCAATCCGAGGTCGCCTTTTTTGCCGTCGACGGTATGCACGTTTGTAATCAGAAGTCCCCGCAACTTTACATCCTCATGAAACATGATAAACTTATCTATAGAATAATCATACAGGATGCGCGTGTTTTTCGCTACTGTATATGAAAGGACAGCTATGATTGGTTTCTTCGGCGTTGTATTCTTCCTGATTTTTTACTTTCTGCTCACCTCGCCCTACATCCTGGTCGCGATGGTGATTGAGAAGTTTAATCCAAAGCTCGTACAGCAAATCTCACTCAACATGATTAAGCGCGGCGGTCGGATTGTCAATAAGATCATCGGCGTGAAGATGACCGTGATCGGGCATGAGAACGTGCCGGAAAACGAGCCGGTGCTGTACGTGGGCAATCACCGCAGCTACTTCGACGTCATGCTCACCTATGTGCGCGTGAAGGGGTTGACGGGTTATATCGCGAAGGACATTCTGGGCAAGATTCCGTTCCTGCACTGGTGGATGATTCACGCGAACTGCCTGTTCTTGGACCGCAAGGACATCCGGCAGGGGATGGAGGTCATCTTAAAGGCAATCGAGTATGTGAACGGCGGCGTCTCCATCACGATTTTTCCGGAGGGAACGCGCAACAAGACAGACGAAGACATGCAGCCCTTCCACAAGGGCTCGTTCAAGATTGCGCAGCGCACGGGCTGTGCCATCGTGCCCATGGTCATCAACAATTCGGACGACATCTACGAGGCGCACCGGCCGTTCGTCAAACGCGGGTGCCACATCATCATCGAGTACGGCAAGCCCTTCTATATGAAGGACTTAAGCAAGGAAGACCAGAAGAACATCCATGAGTACACGCGCAACCTGATGACGGACATCTACCGGCAGAACAAGGCGAAGACAGCCGGCTGATTATGACGCAGATTATCACCACCATCATCATCTCCATCCTTCCGCTCATCCTGTATGTGTTGTTCGGAACGGCGCTTGCGAGGTTTTGTCACTTTGAAAAGGCGCATGCGGACGCGGTGACGAAGCTCGTCTATTATTTACTGCTCCCTGCAAATCTGTTTACGACGGCATTCACCGCGGACTTAAACACGCGTGGTCTGTTTTTTGCGACTGCGCTCTCCTGTGTCCTGGTGACGCTCAGTTGCGTTTTATCGGTATTCGTTGCGCGAACGGTTGAGCAGGAGCGTAAGAAGCGCGCCACGCTTGCCTCCATTCTGTGGAAGGGCAACTACACCATGCTGGGACTGCCGGTTGCCGCGGTGCTTTTGAGCGCGGAAGGCTATGTGATTTACGCGATGATTGCGGTGGTGATGTCGATTCTTACAAACATTATCATCATCCCACAACTGACCTTGATGCTGCAACAGGGGCAAAAGGACGGCATGCAGAAGGCGCTGAAGGATGTCGCAACAAATCCCGCGACCCTCGGCGCTGTTCTGGGACTTCTTGTGCGGCTTGTCACACCGTCCCTGCCCGCGGTCATCATGACGCCTTTGAACGGTCTAACGGCATGCTCCGGTGTGGTCTCGATGATCATGATCGGAATCAGCATCGGCGTCAACGGCTTAAGTAAAAACGGACGGCTGATCGCCGTCACGGGTCTGTTCAAGCTTGCCCTGTTCCCGCTTCTGTTTGCGCTTGCGGGGTATCTTGCGGGAATCCGCGGACCGGGGCTTGGTGCGCTCGTCCTAAGCGCTGCCGTTCCGCCCGGCATCAATGCCGGCATCCTCGCCGGCGCCATGGGTGCGGACGGTCCCTTCGCGAACGAAGCGGTCTTCGCCGTGACGGTCCTCTCCGCCGCATCGCTCTTTGTCTGGGGCGTTGTGTTTCAGTTTCTCGGGTGGTTGTAATTACACAGGTGACGGAGGTGTGTGTAATTTATGGGGATCCTGTCCGAACTGAAAAAAATTCACGGAAGTGACATCACGATTCAAAACCGCATCCGCGTTTCAGGCGGCGACATCAACGACGCCTGCATTCTGTCGCTCTCCAACGGGCAACAGGTTTTTATGAAATCGAACCGCATTTCCCATGCGGATTATTTTGTGACCGAGGCGGAGGGCTTACGCGCGATTGCGTCGACTGCGACACTGCGTGTGCCGCAGGTCCTTGCGCACGGGATTGATGAAAACGAAGGATGCGCGTTTCTCCTGATGGAGGTTGTGACAGCTTCGCCGCAGCAGCGGGATTTCTGGGAGACCTTCGGACACGGGCTTGCGACGATGCACCTTGCGGATACGAAGGCGTTCGTGCATGGCGGAAGGTTCGGGTTTGCGCAAGACAACTATATCGGCGCCGGCGCACAGCGCAATACGCCCACGGATTCCTGGATTACGTTTTTCAGAGAGCACCGCCTGCGTCCGCAGATGGAGCGTGCCTCCCACTATTTCGATGCGCACCTGCGAAAGCAATGTGCGTCTTTATTGGAACAGCTGGATGAGGTATTGACAGAACCTGTGCGTCCCTCGCTTCTACACGGCGACCTCTGGGGCGGCAACTTCATGACCGGACCCGACGGGCAGGCATGGCTCATCGACCCCGCCGCTTATGTCGGGCACGCCGAAGCGGACCTTGCGATGACGGAACTCTTCGGCGGCTTCCACCCGCGCTTCTACGCAGCGTACGAAGAAGTCAATCCGTTGCAGGAAGGCTACGACAAACGCCGCGACATCTATAACCTCTACCACCTGCTAAACCACCTAAACCTCTTTGGCCCCGGGTACCTCGGGAGTGTGGCGAGGATTGTGGAGCGCTATCCTTTGCTACGCTAGGGTAAAGTTTTTGTAGGGAAATCAAGAATAAGAAGAAAGCACCTATTTATGTTAGGATACTGTTGGCGAAACAAAAATCCAGCATAAAGGGAGGTGCTTTCT
>JAFSRL010000056.1 GCA_017446125.1 Lachnospiraceae bacterium | reverse complement strand
GAGTGCGGCAAAGAAGGCACCGGAAAAGAAGACACCGGAGAAGAAGGCTGCGCAGAAGAAGGTAAACAGCATCAAAAAGGCGCCGGAGAAGAAGGCACCCGCAAAGAAAACTTCTGAAAAAAAGGTTAAGAAATCCGAAAAATTGTCGAAAAAAGATATAGATAAGACTGTCAGTTCGGAAAAGAAGGGTGCCGCCGTGCCGGACATGGACGAGGCACTCATGCAGAAGTATCAGGCGCGGATGGAGGAGTTGATTGCGCATGCGAAAAAGCGCAACAACGTGCTCGAAATCAACGAGATTAGCGACCATTTCGCGGATTTGAACCTGAACGAGGACCAGCTCGAAAAGGTGATTGACACCTTGGAGACAAAGAACATTGACATCCTGAAGATTTCGGACGACATGGATGACATGCCGGAAGATGAAGAGGCAATGATGGCGGACGAGGAAGAGGTCGACATGGAGAACATCGACCTGTCCGTGCCGGACGGCATCTCCATCGAAGATCCGGTCCGCATGTACTTGAAGGAAATCGGCAAGGTGCCGCTTCTGACCGCGGAAGAAGAAATCATGCTCGCGAAGAAAATGGAGAAGGGCATGAAGGCGGACCGCCAGCTTACGGAGCCCAGGTACCGCAAGAAGCTGACGCCGGAAAAGAAACGCGAAATGCGCAAGCTCTCCCGCGAGGGAAACGACGCGAGACAGCGCCTTGCGGAAGCAAACCTACGACTCGTCGTCAGTATTGCGAAGCGCTATGTGGGACGCGGCATGCTTTTCCTTGATCTCATCCAGGAGGGAAACTTAGGGTTAATCAAGGCGGTCGAAAAATTCGACTTCCGCAAAGGCTTTAAGTTCTCCACCTACGCGACCTGGTGGATCCGTCAGGCGATTACGAGAGCGATTGCGGACCAGGCACGTACCATCCGCATTCCGGTGCACATGGTGGAAACGATCAACAAGTTGATCCGTGTCAGCCGCCAGCTCTTACAGGAGCTCGGGCGTGAACCCACCCCGGAGGAAATCGCGGAGGAGATGGGCATGCCGGTCGAGCGCGTGCGTGAAATCTTGAAGATTTCGCAGGAGCCGGTGAGCCTGGAGACCCCCATCGGCGAGGAAGAGGATTCGCATTTGGGCGACTTTATTCAGGATGACAATGTACCGGTACCTTCGGATGCCGCGGCATTTACATTATTAAAGGAGCAGTTGGTTGAGGTGTTGAAAACGCTGACCGACAGGGAGCAGAAGGTGTTGCGATTGCGCTTCGGCTTAGACGACGGCAGGGCAAGAACCTTGGAGGAGGTCGGCAAGGAGTTCAACGTGACGCGAGAGCGCATCCGCCAGATTGAGGCAAAGGCACTCAGAAAACTGCGTCACCCGAGCAGAAGCAGGAAGTTGAAAGACTACCTCGATTAATCAAAGTGTTGCGTCTGCACTTTCATAGACGCGGAGGGTTTATATGGCACTGGGCAGAAAACGCATCCGGTTGGGTGAAATCCTGATCCGGGAAGGGTGTCTGAACGAGGAGGAGCTGCAGCGTGCGCTTTCCCTGCAGAAGGGCACCGGAAAACGACTGGGGGAAATCTTAGTCGAAAACGCAATCGTAACGGGAGACGAGCTGGCGCAGGCGTTGTCGAACCAGCTTGGCTTGGCGCGTGTCGACATGCTTTCTGTGGACATTCCGCAGGAGATTCTGGATCTTGTGCCGGTGAATGTCTTAAAGAAGCATGGCGTGCTGCCGTTCTCTTATAAACCGGACTCGCCGAATACGCTGCTGGTCGCCATGAGCGATCCCATGGACCTAACGGCGATTGACGACGTCTCCATCGTTACGAACTTAGCGGTGGAGCCGGTCGTTTCGACGAACCAGAGCATCCGTCTTGCGCTGGATAAGTATTTCGGGCAGGGCGAATTGCAGTCCGCCGCGGAACAGTATGCCGCGGAAAAGGTCGCCTTCGTCGAGGAAACCTATACCGAAAGCGAAGACATCTTAAACTCTCCGATTGTGCAGCTCGTCACCAACATGGTGGAGTCCGCGGTCAGACAGCGCTCAAGCGACATTCACATTGAACCGTTGGAGCACTCGGTCAGGGTGCGCTACCGGATTGACGGCGCGCTCTATGACAGGGCGAGCTACCAGCCTTCGGTCCTGCCCGCGATTGTGACCCGTGTCAAGATCATCAGCGGCATGGATATCTCGGAAAAAAGAAAGCCGCAGGACGGCCGCATGACGCAGGTCGTGGACTCTCTGGAATACGACATCCGTGTTTCCACGATTCCGACGGTCTTCGGCGAAAAGGTCGTGCTGCGTCTTGCGTCGAAAACCGCGCTGAACCGTTCGAAGGACCAGTTGGGCATGCGTCCGGATGAAATCGAACGCTTCGATCACATCATTTCCAATCCGCACGGAATCTTTTTGGTCACGGGACCGACCGGCAGCGGAAAATCCACGACGCTTTATACGGCATTGTCCGCATTAAATAAGGAAGACGTCAACATCATCACCGTGGAAGACCCGGTGGAAGCAAACATTAACGGCGTCAACCAGATTCAGGTGAACCCGCGGGCGGACTTAACCTTTGCGTCCGCGCTGCGCTCCATTCTGCGTCAGGATCCGGACATCATCATGATCGGTGAAATCCGTGACGAGGAAACCGCACAGATTGCGGTCCAGGCGTCCATTACGGGACACCTTGTGGTTTCCACCCTGCACACAAACTCCGCGGCATCGACCTTGACGCGTTTGATGGATATGGGCATTGAACCCTATCTTCTTGCGGATTCCATGGTGGGTGTCATCGCGCAGCGTCTGGTGCGCAAGCTGTGCCCGGACTGCAAAAAGGCGGTCGAAGCGACAACGGAGGAAAAGGTTCTTCTGCGTTATCCCGGCGACAAGCCGTTGACCATTTACGAACGCTGCGGCTGCGCGAAGTGCGGCGGCACCGGATTCATCGGACGTACGGGCGTGTACGAGATTATGGAGATTTCTCCCACCATCAAGCGCATCATCGAGCAGGGCGGCAATGCGGAGGACATCAAGGAGCAGGCGTTGAACGAAGGCATGCTCACGCTTCGGATGAGCGCTTCAAAATATGTGGAGGAAGGTGTCACAACCATCGAGGAGATGCGCAAGGTGTCGTTTGACACGTAAGAGATAAAACAGTATGGCGAGCTTTGGTTATTCGGCAGTTGATATCAAGGGAAACGAATTCAAGGGTTCCTTACAGGCGCAGGACTTAGACCACGCGATGCGCGAGCTCAAGGGCAAGGGACTCTTGCCTGTGCGTGTCGTGGAACAAAACGTCATGACGCAGGACATCAACTTCAGCGCCTTAAAACGGGTGACCGCAAGAGACCTTGCGCTGTTTTGCAGACAGTTCACAAGCATTTACCGCGCGGGCGTCCCCATCGTTGACTGCCTGCGGCTCTTAACGGAGCAGACAGCGAATATCAAATTAAAGGATGCCACACAGGATGTGCTGACGGAGATTGAAAAGGGCGAACCGCTTTCGCAGGCGCTCATGCAGCACCCGAAGGTCTTCCCGGCATTACTGGTCACGACGGTTGCCGCGGGCGAGGCGACGGGAACGCTTGACGTTTCCTTCGAGCGGATGGCGCTGCAGTTTGAAAAGACCCATAAGCTGCAGGCGATGGTGAAGAAAGCGATGATCTACCCGCTCATCGTTGCGATTGTCGCCATCATCGTTGTCATCGTGATGCTGGTGAAGGTCATCCCGTCCTACGTGGATATGTTTGCGCAACTGGGCACACAGCTTCCGGCAGTGACGCGGTTTGTGGTCGCCTTAAGTGAATTCGTGGTGAACTTCTGGTTTGTCATCGCCTTTGCCATTCTGGTTGTCGTGCTGTTTGTGCGCAGGGCAAAGCACACAAAGGGCGGAAGAAAGTTCTTTGACAGGATTGCGTTGAAGCTGCCGCTGTTTGGCAAGCTGAACGAGAAGAAGGCGTGCTCGATGCTGGCGCGGACGCTGGCAACGTTATATTCCTCCGGCGTGCCCATGGCGGATTCGATTGAAATCACGGCGCGCACGATGGAGAACGTGTGGTATCACGACGCATTGACGGATGCGCTCGAAGCGGTCATCGCGGGACAGCCCTTATCAAGACCTCTGGAGGTCAGCGGACTTTTTCCCCCGTTACTCTACCACATGATCCGGATCGGTGAGGAGACCGGCGAGACGGATGTGATGCTGGAAAAGCTTGCGGATTATTATGATGAGGAAGTGGAGAATGCGACGCAGTCTTTAAGCGCCGCGATGGAACCCATGATTATCATTGTACTGGCGCTCATCGTGGGATTTTTGGTTGCCGCGATCATGGCGCCCATGTTAACGATGTACCAGGCACTGGAAACAATTTAGTTAAGCAACACCCACACAAAAAGGAGGGTTTTTCAATGAAACAAAGAAAAACGGTATGGAAACGGAAACTGAAAAAAGATGATAAGGGCTTCTCACTCGTTGAGCTGATCATTGTCATCGCAATCATGGCGGTCTTAGTCGGTGTGGCTGCGCCACAGTATTTACGCTTCGTGGAGAGAGGGCGGAACTCGACGGACATCCAGAACATCTCGCACATCATCCAGGCGACGCAGATCTACTACCTGGACCCCGCGAAGACCGCGGATCAGTGGCAGGTCGGTGACGGAGACACCTTCACGGCGACCGCCAGTGCGGGAAGCGCGTCAAGCAACGGCTTGAAGGATGCCTTAACGAGTGCCGGACTGACGGACTCGACAATCACCTGTAAGTCCACCTCCGCATGGACGGGCTACACGATCACGTTCAACAAGAACTCGAACGGGAATCTGGACGCAACCGTAACCTTGCAGGGACCGCGCGCAGCGGATGCGGTGCCGGCGGTGAAGGCGGACTTGGGCGGTCTTGCAAGAGACGTTGTTGCGGGAACGGCGCAGTAAGCTTTGATGATGGCAGCCCTTGCCTTTTTGTACGGTCTTGTAATCGGTTCGTTTTTGAACGTCGTGATCGTACGCGTGCCGAAGGGAGAGGACATCATAAAGACGCGCTCACACTGTGTACACTGCAAAGCCGTGCTGGAATGGTACGACCTGATTCCTTTGGTAAGCTTTCTGCTTTTAAAAGGAAGGTGCAGGGCATGCGGGGAAAAGATTTCCGTCCGGTATCCGGCGGTTGAGCTGTTAAACGCCGCCGTGTACGCGTTAATTGTTTGGAAGACGGGCATGCATGTTCAAAGCGCAGTATCCATGGTGTATGCTTCCTTACTGATTGCCGCATCCTTCATTGATGGCGCAACGCGACGGATCCCGAACGCGATTACGCTTTGCGTATTTCTCGTTGGCATCCTGCATGTGCTGTTGCGTTTTACGTTGGTGTTTGACGCGCTTTTGGGCGCGGTGGTCGTGTCCCTGCCGTTGTTCGTTTTGTGGCTGTTATCAAACGGCGCACTCATCGGCTTGGGAGACGTGAAGCTGTTTGTCGGAGCGGGGCTCGTTCTGGGATGGCAAAAGACGTTACTCGCATTTGTACTCGCCTGTATTTTGGGCAGTGTCATCCACATCATCCGGATGGCGGCGTTTCAGGCGGGCAGGCAGCTTGCCTTAGGACCTTACTTAAGTGCAGGGATGCTCATCGCATTGCTGGCAGGGAAAGAGATTCTGCACGCGCTTTACGGAATCTGAAGCAGAACATACAAGGAAGGAAAGAGGAAACGGATGAAAATCCTCAGTGTGGAAATCGGATACAGCCGGACAATCCTGTGTGAAGTCGATACACAGAACCGCCGTGTGTCCAACATGTTTGTCATACCGACGCCGGACCACGTGCTCGATGACGGCATGCTGCGCAACGACGATTCGTTCGCGAACGAATTGCGGGACGCGCTGGATACGCGCGGGATTAAGACCAGGCAGGTTGTCTTTACGGTGACGGGCAACCGCATCGCTTCCCGCGATGTGGAAATCCCGTATGTGAAACGGAACATGATCGCGGAGGTGCTTAAGACCAACCAGGCGGATTACTTCCCCATGGACTTAAGAAACTACCGCGTTGCCTATACAATCCTCGAGGTGTTAAAGCAACAGGGGAAGGAAAGCGATGCCGCAGACCTTGAGGTCGTCGACATCGATGAGGAAATCGAAGAAGAGCTTGGCAAGAAGGGAAGGAAGAAACGCAAAAAGCTCGAAAAGAAAAAAGCAAAGTTAAAGGCGAAGGAAGCGAAGAAGAACAAAAAGAAAAAGAAGGGGAAGGCACAGGACGAAGGCTACACCGGATACCGCTTATCCTTGCTGGCAATGCCCAAGGACATGGTGGCGGCTTACAGAAGCTTTGCGCACAAGTGCGGCCTGGAGTTAAAGGACATCGACTACAACGGCAACTCCCTGTTCCAGGCGATGCGCAAGGAATGCGCGCAGGACGTGCAGGCGCTCATCAAGGTCAACGAGCGCAGGACACAGGTGTTGATTCTGGTGGACGGTAACGTCGTGATGTCACGCTTTGTGCCTTACGGTATTGATGAGGCGGTCGCCGAAGTCTATGACGAGGGACTCGTCTTACCGGGCGCCTCGTACGATGAGGCAATCAATCACTTACAGACCACACACACCTTAACACCGGCGCAGGCGGGATCGTTTTCGGAGCTCATCTCCGGCATCCTGAAGGTGCTTGAATTGTACGAATCCCAGAATCCGGAACGCCAGATTGACCGCATTGTCCTGGTGGGTCTGGGCGGCACCATCAATTCCTTCTGCAATCTGTTGACGCAGGAGATCGGTATGGATGTGGACATCATGACGGACTTACCCGGCTTCCACATTCCGCGCGACGAAAAGAACAACGACCTGGGAGAATACGTCAGTTGCCTGGGAGCCGTTTTGTCCCCCGCGAACTTCTTCACGGAGGAGCGCAAGGCGCAGAAGGCATTTGGCGTGGACGTAAACGACATCACACGACTCGCCATGATCATCCTGGCTTTACTGGCGGTTGCCCTGGTCGCAATCGGTGTGCTTGGCTACATCACCGAGCGTGGAAAGAATGCGACCTTAAAGGCGCGGTTTAGAAATTATTCCGCGATGCTGACCTCGTATCAGGAGTATACGCTTTCCAAGCAGGCGGCACAGTATATGCAGGATGCGTTTGACGCGACACAGCTCCCCACGGGAACCCTTGTGGAATTCATTGAGGAGCTGGAAGAAAAGATGCCCGCGAACCTGTATGTGAGCAGCTTCATTGCGGACCGTGAAAAGGTGACGGTCTCCGTAACGGCACCCACCAAGGAAGAGGCGGCGGACGCGATCATCCAGTTCCGCACCTTTGAATCGCTTTCCGAAGTCACCGTATCCGGCATTACGGACAGCGGTACCGGAGGCGGCGGTGTGACGTTTACGATGGTGGGCACCTACAAACAGGCAGCGGAAGAAGCGCAGCCCGCACAGGGCGAAGCACAGCCCGCACCGGGGGAAGCGCAGCCGGCACCGGAAACGACGAATGACCTGCTTCAGACGGGAGAGTAAACGGATATGCTGAAGATTACCGAACGGGACAAAACCATCATCAAGATCGCAGCCTGTGTGCTGTTGGTTGTGGTCGCCTGGCTCTACGGATTCAACTACTTCAATGAGCAGGTGACGATTTTAGAGCGTGAGAACGAGCTGCTGGAGCGCCAGATTGAGATGATTTCAAAGCTCGAGGGCAGCTATGAAGCGCAGGCGGCGGAATTCAAGGAGGAAGCGGCTGCACACCTTGCGCGTTTTCCGGTTGCCGTCAAGGAAGAGGATCAGATTCTGTATGCGGACTCCTTAACGGACAAGGTGCCGGGCACCAGGGTTTATTATGTCACGACGCCGCCTGCGGAGCAGGTGGAGGTTTTGGTCCCCAACCGCGAGGACGTGTTGGCGTCGATGGTGGATGCGACCGGCGAGATGACGATGAATAATTACCAGCCGGACGGATCGATTTTGAGCGTCGGCGAATTTGTCCTGACAAGATCCGTAACCGGCATCAGTTTACAGACGGATTACGACGGATTAAAGAAAATCCTAAACGATATCATCTCGTCGCAGGATGTCAAGAGCATCGAGGACATTGCGCTCACGTATGACAACGCAGGCGGCATTTTGAACGGCGCCATGAACGTGAACTTCTATGCGCTTTCCGGAACCGGAAAGGAATATGTGGCACCCGATCCCGGCAGTGTACGGCACGGGATGAACAATATCTTCGGCGAGGGCATCTATTCGAATGCACCGGTCGCTGTGGAAGAACCGTTAGAGGGGGAAGCGGCGGAAGGTGAAGTAACGGAAGAAGGCGCGGCGCAGGCGGAAGAAGACGGAACCGCACAGGAGACAGCGCCTGCGGCGCAGGAAGCACAAGAGGAGTCCGGCGGTGGACAAGGCAGCACGTCGAGGAACGGATGACGGGTTAAGTCTCATAGAGTTGCTCGTTGCGGTGGCAATCCTGGGGATTATCACCGTTCCCATGTTGCAGGGGTTTATCGTTACACACCGCACGACCATGAAGGCGGGACAGTTGCAGGATGCCGCCTTCTTAGCGCAAAACTGCATGGAAGAGCTGCATGCGCTGACCGTGGAGGAAATCACGTCGCGTTACGGGGAAGGCGAGGTGACGGGCGGTGTCCGCTCCATCCTTGTCACGGACATGGAGGAGGGAAGCCACACCTTTGACGTGACGATTGACATTGAGGAAGGGATGGAGGAAGTGACG
>JAFSRL010000055.1 GCA_017446125.1 Lachnospiraceae bacterium | reverse complement strand
GTTTGACAGGGAGTTTAGATATTCCAAGTGGAATCACCAGAATACTTCAGGATACGTTCAATGGATGCGCCTCTTTTAATTCGTTGAGTTTGAATAACGTGGCGATTATTGACGCGAGAGCGTTTCAAGGATGCGCCGGTTTAAACGGAGGACTTGACTTAAGCAAAGTCATTAGTCTTGGAGATTCCTCCTTCTCAGGCTGTTCGGGATTAACAGGAGCACTTTTGCTTAATAGTAGTAACAGTAGTTTTAATACAATTCCGGAGCGGTGCTTTAATGGCTGTAGCGGATTAAGCGGGGAACTTGAAATTCCCAAGGCCGTCACAACGATTGGCGCAAGCGCCTTTAATGGCTGTGCTACGTTCAGCATGTTGAAGTTTGAGGATACCGCTGTAGCTGTTTCGATTGGAGAAGCAGCCTTCTGGGGGTGCAAAGGGTTTTCTAATGCCCCCCTAAAGCTTCCGCAAATGACGGAGATTGCAGCAGACACATTTAAGGGCTGTGAAAATATAGCCAGTATAGACTTTCCGTCCAACATTGAGACTATTGGTGACAGAGCGTTTGACGGATGTATGTCTATTGCGGATTATCAGGAAATACCGGCAAGCGTTAAGACCATCAGAAAGGGTGCTTTCTTTAATACAAGGAAAATGTATCACGTAGTGTTCCTGGGAGATGCCCCTGAAATATTAGGACACGCAACTGAGGCAGAGGATTTGCGCAGCTTTGATAATGCAGCAAATAATGGATCGTGGGGCAATGGTGGATCGCCGGACATTTTGGTGTATACCAAACAATATGCGAATGGTAATTATAAATGGCCCAAGAACAATGATCCATATGTCGGGTACCCGACAGCGCTTAGAGCTGAGAATGACACATTCAATATTAGCGAAGAAAGAGATCCTTTGGATTACAAGAGTTCTGCAACCGGCGGCGCCATTACACCTACTGCACCTTATCGGAACGCGATGTTTTTGTATAATGGCAGTAGCGCGCAGGACTTTTCGGACCATACGCTGGTAATTAAGGACGACGATGATGATGGCGGCGATTTAAAGGGCGCGATTACAGATGCGTTGACCGTAGCTGCCAATCAAAGCTTGAAAGTATATGACATCAGCATGATTGAAAACTACGAGACAATTGTAGCGAAGAAATGTGGCCATACATTTACGGCGCAGATCACACTCGAATTGCCCGCCAGCATGGATTTGACAAAAGGCTTTATCAAAGGCGTTTATATTCATGACAACAATACCAATAAAATAATCAGCGCGACGACAACAAAACAGACAGTAGATGGAGTGGAAGTGGACTGCGTCCAGTTTACAACAGACCTCTTCTGCGAAGTCGGAATTTTGTATGAGGACAATGCGCGTACACCGAACAACTTCTATATCAAAGACAGTAGGCAGGATCCGAAACCATATTCAAACACACTGAGAGCCGGATTTGCAAATACCACGACGGCGGTGGACACAACAAAGTACGAGGACTATTATCTTGAAATAGAAGATGATAAGCCTTTGGCTGAGCTGAGGATGTTATTGACACAGCTTTCCACAATTCAGGGCTACACCTTTAGCGGATACGACATTAAGCTGATGTATGATGACGGTACGACTGTGGAACCAAAAACAGCAATCCCCGGGATTAATGATCACCGGTTGAATATTCGTGTCCCGTTACCTACAGAAGTGACGGATGCAATGAATGCAGCAGGGGATCCGGATGCGACTGAGGGTGAACTGTTCGCCTATACAACCCCTGATGGTTATGTGGATGGAAGCGGGACTGGCTCTGTGGAATCGGTGGCATACAGCCTTACAGATGTTGGGGCTGCAAAATGCGTGGAATTCACAGTGACACACTTCTCAGAGTTCGGCTTCCTGTACGTACCGAAAGATGCTGCTGCGAATCTGGCATTGCCGTTTGAGTTTGTCGACAAGCGCGACACGGACAGCCTGAGCGTGGAGGACAGAGGACGTAAGACCTCGACAACATTTACAACAACATATAACGGAGACAGTCGCTTTGACGGGATGATTCTGGAAATCGAAGATGTGACTGACACGACCGGGTTTACCGGAGGAACAAGTCCGGTTGTGACATTGAGCAATAAGCAGCATATTAAAGTATATAATCTTACTTTAAAGGATTCCAAGAGAAATCCTGTGCCTGAAAGCAACTACCCTTCGACACCCCTGACTGTCACCATTCCCGTCCCGTATCAAACCGAGGACAGTAGTGGAACGGTAACATGGCTGGTGCGGAATAATACTGCGGTTGAGGCGCTTCGCTATAAAGACGATGCCGGAACGAATGTCAAGGATGATGCATTCAGTTATTCAATCAAGCCGGGGAACATCGAAACTGTGGAGTTCTTATTGGAGCGTAACGGCCAGGTTGCCCTGATTTATACGGAGCCTGATTATGTTGTCGGTGCAGAGTTTGAAGTTATCTGGGATGAAAACAATGTCACCACGGAATCCAGTCAGGACACCTGGAGAATAGACACCGGCTTATTGGCGAGTTATGAGGGCAAGACAGAGGCCGGCGGCTATAAATTAAAGGTAGAACAGGTTGCGCACACAAACTTTACAACAAATGCAACCGGTCTGGACCCGTTGGTTACCATCGGCGGCACAGACCAGAAGGAAATCACGGTGTACAACTTTACGCTTTATGATCCCAGCGGCAACGTGGTAGAGCCTCCGGTAATCAGCAGTCTGGGTGCATTGCGTGTCACAATGCCCGTGCTGACGGAAATATCTCACAGCTCCGGAAACATTAACTGGGATTTGAATAATGGCAGTGTCGAGGCGATGCGTTATGAGGAAATCACAGGTGGACGCAGATACAAGGATGAGGCCTTCGGCTCGCCCGCAATGACAACACCCGGTGGCATTCCGAGCTTTGAGTTTGATTTAACCAAAAACGGAGAGGTCGCCTTCGTCTACACGCCGGACCTTTCGAGGGAGCCGCTGAAGGTGATTGACAACCGCAGCGATAAGACCGGAACGGTGAGTGCGACCTTCGGAACAACCCTGGATCAGACGCGTTATGCGGGCTATACCCTGACGATTTCCGACCCCGGCAATCCGGTGCTGACAGACCCGCTTGTCTCCACATCCGGCGGCAAGGCGGTGAAGTCTTACCTGGTAACGCTCAGGGATTACGACGGAAACGAAGTGAATGATTATTCGGACGATTTGTCCGTGATACTTCCGGTTCCCGCACAGACAGGGAGCGGGTCGAGTGCCGTCACATGGGATGAGACTACCGGCACGGTAACCGGCATCATGACGTATTATAATGACGGCGTTGGGAACGTGCTTGACAGCACAACGATTGGAGGGAGTAAGATTGATGACCCGAATGTGGCCGGTGCGAAGGTATATCAGTTTACAATCGGCAGAAATATCGGAAGGGACAGAAAAACCAACGGCTACGGGAACGGCGAATACGGAATGCTCTACACCCCGACACCGGTCGAACCCATTGAGTTCCTGGTACTCGATCAGCGCTCAGATGCCAGCAAGAACGGAGCGGATGCTTCTGCGATTGTTTCCAATGAGCCCAACTTTACGGAGAACCGTTATCTGATTCTGAAGGATTCCTCGGGACCGGAGCTGATGCCTGTGGTCAACGCAGACAATGAGCTCAACTGGTACAAGGAGCATGTGGTGTACGACATCGTCTTCAAGGATCAGAGAACCGGCGGTCAGGATGAGACGGACCACGGCACGACGACCATCACGGTCCGTGCGCCGCGCAGCATGGACCTTACGAATCCGAACCACAGACTGCGGGTCGTCACCTTCCAGCGCAACTCGCATACGCAGCTTGAGAAGACGATTCCGGTGCGCGAGAAGATTAACAACGGCATTCAGGAAATCCAGTTTGATACGACGCACTTCACGGATTACGCGATTCTCTACTATGACCAGGCGACGAATCCGAATCCGGCAACGAGTGCTTCGACCGCAACGACCGCAGCGACGAACGCCACGACCGGCGCTTCGGGTGCAACCGGCGCAACGACGGGCGCAACAAGCGGCACCACAAACTCCGGTGCGACGAACGCGTCGACCGGCGCTTCCGGAAGCGGCTCCACAAATGCCACGACCGGCGCGTCCGGCTCCGGAGGCGGCAGCGGCAGCACGAACTCCGGCTCAGGTTCAGGCAGCGGCAGCGGCTCCAGCGGCAAGCCGGATATGCCCAGAACCGGCGACCCCGGCATGTACCGCATGATGGGCAGCGCGGGGCTTGGACTCTTCGGCTTGTACGAATTAATCTCGTCCATCCGCGTGAGAGAGAGACGCAGCAGAAGGCGGTTGTACCGCAGGTAAATTAAGAACTAAGGCTCCGGGTTAACCGGAGCCTTTACTTTGAATCGTCTTATCGATTCCCGATACGTTGTTCCAACCGAATAATACGTTCGCTGTCTTCCGCGCGACGCTCGTCAAGATACAGGAATAGTTTATCCAATACAGCGTAGTTTTTATCAATCTTTTTTTCCAGACGAACACCTAACACGTCAATTTTGTGATCCATTGCCTCAAAGCGCTGATCGATTGCTTCAAAGCGCTGATCGATTGCTTCAAAGCGCTGGTCGATAGCCTCAAAGCGTGGAGCAAAACGTTCCTCTATTTTGGGAACCAGCCGTTCTTCAATCTTGGGAATCAGTCGTTCTTCGATTGCGTCAAGTAGAGCCATGTTTTCCGGTGACATTGTGTTTTGTTTCCTTTCTTCCATAGACACCTCCTTCTTTGAACGGGCAGGAGGTTCTTTGCTTCCTCCGATAATACGAAACTCCTGCCATAAAATGGGTTTCACAGCAGAAATTTCAGAATTACTCATAGAAGATCTGTTTGATCAAGAAGCGTTTTCGGAAATAATACTGCTTGAGAAATATGATAGCATTCGAGCGCAGGGAATACAATGATTATTTTAACGATAAAAACCTATTGACATCACATAAATCAGTGTTATACTTGTAATAGAACAAGTGTGATGGCGACCGAAGGGAGACATTATGAACATCCAGAAATTCACCCAAAAATCCGTCGAGGCGGTACAGAACTGCGAAAAGATCGCGAGCGATTACGGCAACCAGGAGCTCGAAGAGGAGCACCTGCTATACGCCCTTTTAACCATCGAGGACAGCTTAATCTTAAAGCTCGTCGAGAAGATGGGCATCGATAAGCCCTCCTTCATTAATCGCGTCGAGCAGGGCTTAAACAAGCGCACGAAGGTCTCCGGGGGCCAGCCGTACGTGGGCGCGGATCTAAACAAAACCCTGAACGGGGCGGAAGACGAAGCGAAGGCACTGGGCGATGAGTATGTGTCTGTCGAACATCTTCTGCTTGCCATGATCAAGCACCCGAACAGGGAGATCAAGGAAATCTTCCGGGAGTACGGCATCACGCGCGACCGCTTCTTACTGGCGCTGCAGGAGGTGCGCGGCAATCACAAGGTGACGAGCGACAATCCGGAGGCGACCTATGACACGCTCGAAAAGTACGGTACGGAGCTGGTCGAGAAGGCAAAGAACGGAAAGCTTGATCCGGTGATCGGGCGCGACGCGGAGATTCGAAACGTAATCCGCATTTTGTCGCGCAAGACGAAGAACAATCCGGTGCTCATCGGCGAGCCCGGTGTCGGTAAGACGGCGGTCGTGGAAGCGCTTGCGGAACGCATTGCGGCGGGCGATGTCCCCGGCAGCTTACAGGACAAAAAGGTCTTCTCCCTCGACATGGGAGCGCTGGTGGCGGGCGCCAAATACCGCGGTGAATTCGAAGAACGTTTGAAGGCGGTCCTTGAGGACGTGAAGGCGTCCGACGGGGAAATCCTGCTCTTCATCGACGAGCTGCACACCATCATGGGCGCGGGCAAGACTGATGGCGCGCTGGATGCCGGCAATATGTTAAAACCAATGCTGGCGCGCGGTGAGCTGCACTGCATCGGTGCGACGACCTTAAACGAGTACCGCGAATACATCGAAAAGGACGCGGCCTTGGAGCGCCGCTTCCAGCCGGTACAGGTGCTTGAGCCCACAGTCGAAGACACGATTTCCATTCTGCGCGGCATTCAGGAACGCTACGAAGCGTATCACGGTGTCGAGATTACGGACAATGCCCTCGTTGCGGCGGCGACCTTAAGCAACCGCTATATCTCTGACCGCTTTTTGCCGGACAAGGCAATCGATTTGGTGGATGAAGCCTGCGCGCTTGTGAAGACGGAGCTGGATTCGATGCCGGCGGAAATGGATGAGATGAACCGCAAGATTTTGCAGATGCAGATCGAAGAGGTCTCCCTCAAAAAAGAAAACGATTCCTTAAGCGCCGGACGCTTAGAGGCATTGCAGAAGGAGCTCGCGGAGCTGCGCGATGAATTTGAGACGCGTAAGGCGCAGTGGCAGAACGAAAAGGACGCGGTCGAAAAGCTGGGCGATTTGCGCGAGGAAATCGACGCGGTGAATACACAGATTCAGATTGCGCAGCGTGACGGCGACCTCGAAAAGGCGGCGGAGCTAACCTACGGCAAGCTGCCGGATTTAAAGAAGCAGTTAGAGGTGGAATCGGAGCGTGTCCGCAGCCTGGACCAAAAGCTCGTACATGAGCGCGTAAGCGAAGACGAAATCGCGCGCATCATTTCGAAGTGGACCGGCATTCCCGTCGCGAAGCTGACGGAATCCGAACGCGCAAAAACCCTGCACCTGCCGGAGGAGCTGCACAGGCGTGTTGTCGGGCAGGATGAAGCGGTTACCAAGGTCGCAGAGGCCATCATGCGCTCGAAGGCAGGCATCAAGGATCCGTCGAAACCGATCGGCAGCTTCCTCTTCCTGGGCCCCACAGGCGTCGGAAAAACGGAGCTCGCCAAATCCCTTGCGGAGAGCCTCTTCGACAATGAGAACAACATCGTGCGCATCGACATGTCGGAGTACATGGAGAAGTTTTCCGTGTCGCGCTTAATCGGAGCGCCTCCCGGCTACGTGGGCTACGACGAAGGCGGACAGCTCACGGAGGCGGTGCGCCGCAAGCCCTACGCGGTCGTGTTGTTTGACGAAATCGAAAAGGCGCACCCCGACGTCTTCAACATCCTCTTGCAGGTGCTCGACGACGGACGCATCACCGACTCGCAGGGCCGGACGGTCGACTTCAAAAACACGATCCTGATCATGACCAGCAACATCGGCGCACATTACCTGTTGGATGGCGTGAACGACGACGGCACCATTTCGGGCGAGGCCGAAGAAGCAACGATGAACGAACTGCGTGCGCACTTCCGTCCGGAATTTTTGAACCGCCTGGATGAGATCATTATGTTCAAGCCGCTGACGAAGGAAAACATCACGGGCATCGTCGACCTGATCGTGAAGGACTTGAACAAGCGTCTTGCGGAGCGCGAGGTGACGATCGCACTCACGGACGCCGCAGCGCATTACGTCGTCGACCACGCCTACGACCCGACCTATGGTGCGCGCCCGTTGAAGCGCTATATTCAGAAGTACGTGGAAACGCTCTCCGCGAAGTTAATCTTAGAGGACCGCGTGAATCCGCACGATGTGATTACGTTTGATGTGAAGGACGGGGAGCTTGTGGCGGATGTACGGTGAGCCACCTCATCCACCGCAAGCGGTCCTTTCGAACCTCCACCGGAGGTTCTCACCCCTCAAGGGGAAGGTCAAGAGCCAAAGCACATATCCCACAGCAATCAGAAGGACAATGAGCGGTCGGTTTGGGATTGTGTCAAAGAATAACAACAGTGTTAAAATCAGCTGTGTGGTTTTGCGGACAATGAACCCGGAATTCAGTCGTGCTGATTCTGCGATTTGTGACGCCGCGGAGGCACAAATCCCGCAGCGATTAAGAAGGACAATGAGCGGCCACCTCATCCACCGCAAGCGGTCCCCCTTCCCCTCAAGGGGAAGGTCATGCATTAAAGAATGACAACAATGTACGAATCGGCTGTGTGGTTTTGCGATTTAGACGCCATGGAGCTGAGACCTGCGCATCGTGAGAGCCTCTGCTCGAAGCGATGCGCGTATAGGGCTCAGCGGAATGATTGGCGTCTCATGAGCAAAAATACACAACCGATTCGTATATTACCCGTTAGCTTTCCACATGCTTCCCGGCCGCGAAGAAGTCCGCCGTCTCCTTCGCCACCACCCCCGACAGCGCAAACAGTGCAATCATATTGGGAATCGCCATCAACCCGTTGAAGATATCCGCAAGCGTCCACACAGCGCTAACCGTTAAGAACGGACCGATGAACACCGCGAGGATGTAGAGCCAGCGGTAGACCTTGACCGCGCCCATCTTGCCGTTCGTCAAATACTCCAGGCAGCGCTCCGCATAGTAGTCCCATCCCAGTATCGTCGTGAACGCGAAGAAGATCAGACAGATCATCAACAGGAAGCTCGAAACCGCGGGCGCGAAGGGTAACCCCGTGCGGAACGCGTAGGACGTTACCGCGACACCGGACAATCCCTGCATGTGCGCGTTCGTGATGATGATGGAAAGACCGGTCATTGTACACACAACGATGGTGTCGATGAAGGTACCGGTCATCGTGACAAGACCCTGACGCACCGGCTCCTTTGTCTGCGCCGCCGCTGCCGCGATGGGCGCACTTCCCAAGCCCGCCTCATTTGAGAAGATACCGCGCGCAACACCCTTTTGCATGGCGACAATCATGCTGCCCACAGCACCGCCCGTGACTGCCGCGGGATTGAAGGCACCCGTGACGACCTGCGCGATGGCGGAAGGAATCGATGAGATGTTGAACAATAACAGAATGACTGCGACCACGATATAAATCACCGCCATGAAGGGAACGATGATGGAAGAAATCGTCGAGATTCTCTTCAGCCCGCCGATGACAACCGCACCGACCAAAACCGCGACAAGGATGGCGCCGATGACGACAACGATTGAGACTTCACCTGCCCCGGGGACCGAGACGAGCCGCACCCTGTCGGGATCGAAGAAATTGACCATCGCATCGACGATGCCGTTCACCTGGGTAATCGTACCGATGCCCATGATGCCGGCAAGACAGCCGAAAATCGCAAAGAGCTTTGCCAGCCACTTCCAGTTCGTGCCCATGCCTTTTTCAATGTAATAGAAGGGTCCGCCCAACGCATGCCCGTCCGGGGCAATTTCGCGATACCTGACCGCGAGCAAGCCTTCGGCGTACTTGGTCGCCATGCCCAGGAAGGCCGCGACCTCCATCCAGAAGAGGGCGCCCGGACCGCCTGCCGTGACCGCGGTTGCGACACCGACGATGTTGCCGGTACCGATCGTTGCGGAAAGCGCGGTGCAAAGCGCGGCAAAAGACGAAACCTCCCCCTGTCCGCCTTCTTCGTTTTTGAACATCCATTTCAGCGCAAGCCCTAACTTGTGTGTCTGCAAACAGCGCACGCGTACGGTGAGCCACAGACCGCCCAAAAGGATGAGGGCCATCAAAGGAACGCCCCAAACAATATCATCGATTGCTACGAGAATTTCATTAAACGACATTTTCTGCTCCTCCTGTACTACCTGTTGCAACGCGTATACTTTACCACTTTACCCTGATACAGTCAAGTGCCACAAAATATGCGATTTTTGTAACATTTTTCCACAAGATATTGAAAATATGGTATACTTGTAACGACAGTAAAAGGGGCCGGAATGCCGTTGATCGATATTCATTGTCATATAATGCCGGGCGTCGACGATGGCGCACGAGATGAAGATATGAGTTTGGCGATGCTGCGGATCGCGGCGGCGGAAGGGATGACGCATGTGATTCTCACGCCGCACCACAAGCCGGGGCACCGGAATGTCAGCGCGGCATCCATCGTTGCACGCACAAAGCAACTGCAGGCACGCTGCAACGAGCAGGGCATTGACGTTGCGCTGCACACGGGCTGCGAACTGTTTTATTATCAGGAAGCGCTGCCCATGATTGAGAAGCGTGAGATTGCGCCGCTTGCGGGTTCAAGGGGAATCCTTGTGGAGTTTTACCCGGGGGACTCCTTTTCGACCATCCGCAGTGCCGTATATGATTTGCTTTCCGCCGGCTGCGTGCCCGTCATCGCGCACGTGGAGCGCTACGCGGAGGTGACGCAGGACTTTACGCGCGTCGAGGAGCTTTACGACATGGGCGCGAAGCTGCAGGTGAACGCACTGACTGTCACCGGACACTACGGCCGCGGGTTGAAGTCATTCGCGAAGCACCTTTTAAAGGAAGGGCTTGTGCACTTTGTCGCGACGGACGCGCACAACTTAGAAACACGCGCACCGCGCTTGAAGGAAGCGTATCGCTATGTGGCTGCAAAAACCACTTCGGCGTACGCCGAAAAGATTTTTCACGACAACGCATTGCAATTAATCAAGGGAAACGTATGAACAACGACGACGTAATCGAAATTGACTTAGGGGCCATATTCAGTATTCTCTTGGACCGCCTGCTGCTCATCTTCTTTGTGGGACTGTTTGTCGCACTCTTGGGGTTTGGCGCTTCGAACTTTGTGATTGCGCCCACCTATGAATCCACGACGGGCATTTATATTTTGAATAAGGAAGACAATGCGAGCGTGACGTACTCGGACGTTCAGATCGGTACGCAGCTCACCAAGGACTACGCGCAGCTCATCTCCTCGCGCTACGTGCTGGAGAACGTGATTCAGCAGTTGAGCTTAGAGCTTGACTACGCGGAGTTGAATAAGAAGATTGACATCACGACGCCCACGGACACGCGCATCGTCAACATCACGGTGAGCGACAACGATCCGGTGGTTGCGATGAACATTGCGAACGCGGTGAGAGAGGTCGCGTCGGAGCACATCCGCAACGTCATGGATATCGACGCGGTCAACGTTGTCGAAACGGCGAACATGCCCACGAAGAAGGCATCGCCCTCCGTGATGATGTGGACACTGATCGGCGGGTTTATCGGCGTCATTCTGGTGAGCGCCCTCATCATTTTGAATTTCATTCTCGATGACACGATTAAGACGAGTGAGGATGTGGAGCGCTTCCTAGGGCTCTCCACCTTAGCCCTCATCCCGATGGCGGAAGAAGAGGAAGCGGAACACCACAAGCGGCGCAGACGCTTTAACGCTCGCCGCAGCGCGTAACGCGTTTTACAAAGGCGACACATAAGGAGCAACATGCAACGGGTAAAATTACAATTTGACAACAACCAGAACTTCCGCATGAAGGAGGCCTTCCGCACACTGCGCTCGAACATCGAGTTCTGCGGGCAGGACGTGAAGGTCATCGCGGTCACAAGCTGCACGCCCAACGAAGGCAAGAGCTCGATTTCGATGGAGCTTGCGGAAGCCTTTGCGCAGGCGGGCAAGAAGACGATTTTGGTGGACGCGGACATGCGCAAGTCTGTTTTGGTGGGGCGCTACAAGACCGGCACCGTGAAGCTGGGACTCACGCACTGTCTCGTCGGAAGAGAAAAATTGACGGACGTGATCTGCGAAACGGACCAGCCCAATCTCTACATGATTTTCTCAGGACCAGTGCCGCCGAACCCTTCGGAACTGGTGGGCGGAAAATACTTTGCCCTGATGTTAGAGAACATGCGCAAGGCGTTTGACTATGTAATCATCGATACGCCGCCCTTGGGCAGCGTCATTGACGCGGCGGTTGTCGCGAAGCAGTGCGACGGCACCATCATGGTGATTGAGTCGAACGCGGTCAGCTACCGCTTCGTGCAGCGCGTGCAGGACCAGCTCGGCAAGGCGGGCGCAAAGATTCTGGGCGTCGTCATGAATAAGGTGAATTTGAGCGCGAAGGGCTACTACGGAAATTACTACGGGAAGTATTACGGGAAATACTACGGCAAGTATTACGGAAACTACGGCAACGAAAACACGCAGGCCGCGGCACAGATGACGGATCTTCGCTCCGCAAATGTGGGGGCAACGAATTTGTCGGAGGATAGCGGCAGCAATGACATTGAATTTTTCTGATCCCGCGAAAGGCGGAAAGGGGAAGGACAGGGCATGAACAACCCGCGTGCGGCAACCATCGTGTTTGCAATCTTAGACCTCATACTGGTTGCGGTCTTTGGCTTTATGTACTTAAGCAAGGACCGGGTACCGCCCGTAATCCAGTTCCAGCCCACGGACATCACCTACATGGAGACGACCTCGAATGACGAGCTGCTTTCCGGCGCGAACGCAATCGATTCCAGGGACGGCGACGTTTCCGACCGCGTCGTCATCGAGAAGATCGTCTTAAACAAAACGACGCAGAACGCGGTCGTGTATTACGCCGCGAGTGACTACGACGGAAACGTGGGTAAGAGCTCCCGCACCTTCCCGGCATCCCCGGCGCTGTTCACGCAGGCAACGACCCTGGATGCGCAGGAGGAGATGACGGAAGGAACGACCGGCACGGGGACCGGCGTCATGATGACGCAGGGCGCGGGCAACATGACACCGCCCGTCAGCGTAGAGGAAGGAAATGCGCAGGAGGAAGGACAGGAGCAATCCCCCGCGCAGGGGCAGGAAACAACCGCCGGGCAGGGACCCTTGATGCAGAACGCGGGCGGCGGGCAAAACAGGGACATCATCGGCGCGCT
>JAFSRL010000054.1 GCA_017446125.1 Lachnospiraceae bacterium | reverse complement strand
TTTCCTCAGTATATGCAACAATCGCAGACTTAACTGTGGCCTCATTATCCCATTCCACTTCAGATAATCCAACCTGTTGATTAGGATAGGTCTGTACGATCTCATCCCATGTTAATCGTTTGTTGTCCATTACAATATCCATAACTATCTACCTCATGAAAGTTAAGTCTTCTTGTAACTAGTATAGCATAAAAATCGACAATATAGTTCCCGATCACTTGATACCTTGTTCTGCCTTGTTCTGATTTATTCCTCAATCGGTTGCGGGGTGAAATCCGACGGTAGGAGGATTTCTTCCTTAGATAATCTTCTCAATCGCAATATCCGGATACTGGGTCAGGTCCACGTACGCGTCTCCCACCTTGATTGTGGGCTTGCTCAGAAACTCGCGGTTGATGAAGACAATTTCGCCCTCCATCCCGTTCGTCAAACGCACGCGGTTCAAAAGATATGTATTTACGATACACTCCAGGAATGTAAGAATGTACTTCGACTCGTATTTCTGCAATCCCTCGCGTTCAAACAAGGAAATCGCGACAAAGGGACACAGCGCGCCGCGGTAAACACGCGGAGACGTCATCGCGTCATACACGTCCGCAATCGCGACAATCTTCGCGTAGGAATCAATCTGTTCCCCCTTCAAGTGCAACGGATAGCCGCTTCCGTCCATCCGCTCGTGGTGCATGAGCGCGGCATTTTTGATGTGCTCGTTGATGTCCAGGTCCTTTAATACCATGTACCCGTCATACGCATGCCGCTGCACAATCGCATACTCATACTTCGTCAGCTTCGAAGGCTTCGCGATGAGATCGCCCGGCACCAGAATCTTGCCGATATCATGCAACAGTCCCGCCGCCGTCAGCACACGCACTTCCTCGTCGTCAAACTTCAACCACTGTCCCAGAACATTGCAGATTAACGAAACGTTGATGCTGTGCATGTACGTCAAATCATCATAAGAGCGCAGTGCATGCAGCATATCAAACACGCTCGAAGGATTGCCGGTGTCGTCCACCATCTTCAGCACTGGCTCGACCAGCGAATCCACATGCAGGTCGCCGTTCTTCTTTACGACCTGATTGATGCGTTTCTCAAACAGGTCCGCGTTTTCCTCGAAGTCCGCCTTGAACTTAATGAACTGCGGCGTGCGCCGAAGACGCTCGACATACGAAGACGCTTCGGCCTCGCCCGTTTCTTCTTCCTCGGGTTCAGCCTCATACGTCTCGTCAATATGAACGTCAATAATGGAATAATAGGCAAGACGCGAAATCGTCTCGTCTGTCAGGATTGTACCGGCACTCACCAGCAGCTGGTGGTTGTCGTAGTTATATACATTTTTCGCGAGCTTCATGCCGGGCACGAGCTCGAAGGTTAAGACTCTTTTCACGATTTATGCGTACTTCAACCGGAATTTCTGCACCTCTTTGTCTGTATCCACCTTGTCAATCTTTGCACCCAGATCCTGGAGCTTCAGTTCAAAATCCTCGTAGCCGCGTTCGATGTACTTGATGTTGTCCACCACGGTGATGCCATCCGCCATGAGACCTGCCACCACAAGTGCCGCGCCCGCGCGTAAGTCAGGTGCCACAATCTCCGCGCCGGTGTAGCGCTCGACGCCGTCCACGATTGCGACGGTGCCTTCAACTTTTATATTCGCACCCATGCGGGTGAGTTCATCCACATACTTAAACCGGTTTTCAAAAATCGATTCCGTGACAATGCTGATTCCGCCGGCGTTGCCCAAGAGCACCGTGACCTGCGGCTGCATGTCCGTGGGGAAGCCGGGATACGGCAGGGTCTTGACGTGCGTCGGGTTCAGGCGCTTTGTCGAAACCACGCGCACCGCGTCATCGCTTTCTTCGACTTCGCATCCCATTTCCTTTAACTTCGCGCTGATCGACTCCAAGTGCTTCGGGATGACATTCTTCACGGTGACATCGCCCCTCGTTGCCGCAGCGGCAAACATGAACGTGCCTGCCTCAATCTGATCCGGAATGATGGTGTACTCCGTGCCGTGCAGACGTTGCACGCCGTTGACACGAATCACGTCCGTACCGGCGCCGCGGATGTTCGCGCCCATCGAGTTTAAGAAGTTCGCAAGGTCGACGACGTGCGGTTCTCTCGCGGCGTTCTCGATGATGGTCTTGCCCTCCGCCATGCAGGCGGCAAGCATGATGTTGATTGTCGCGCCCACGCTCACCACGTCAAGATAGATGTGGCTCGCGCGCAGCTTTTCCGCCTTCGCGTGAATGATGCCGTGCTCAATCCTGACATCCGCACCCAGGGCAGTGAAGCCCTTGATGTGCTGGTCAATGGGGCGCAGCCCGATAAAACAGCCGCCGGGTAAAACAACATCCGCCTGATTGTACTTGCCCAAAAGCGCGCCGATCAAATAATACGACGCACGGATCTTCTTGATTTCCTCTGTGTCGATTACCTTGCCCGTAATCTGTGACGCATTGATTTTTACGGAATGCCGCCCCGTCTTTTCGACAAAGACACCGATCGAGCGCATCGCATCCATCATCGCGTTTGTGTCGGACGCATCCGGCACGTTGTCGATTACGACCACGTCATCCGTCAAACAGGCGGCCGCCAAAATCGCCAGCGCGGCATTCTTCGCGCCGCCAATTTCCACTTCTCCGACCAAAGGGCTTCCGCCCTTGATAACATACTTTTCCAACGCACCTACCTCAATTTTTATTACTTACTATATTATATATCGCCATGCTTACATTCGCAATCTGTCGGGTTGATTTTGCGTACACCCGTTCGCCATGCTCCATTCGCAAAACGCTTCGCGTTTTTGCTCATGAGGGCATTCGCCCTATGATTCTGCCACGGAAGCAACCTCGGTGTGCAAGCACCCCCGGTTGCTTCCGTGGCAGAATCGCATGGCTCACTAATTCAAATACTCCAACGGATTCACCTGCACGCCGCCCACTAAGATTTCAAAGTGAAGGTGCGGTCCCGTCGAAACGCCCGTATTGCCGGATAAGGCAATCTTATCGCCCTGCGATACGCTTTGCCCCGCGCGGACCAAAACACGCGACAAATGTCCGTAGCGCGTCTGCTTGCCGTCCGGGTGATTGATGTAAACCACATATCCGTATCCGCTTCCCCAGCCCGCCTTTGCGACGACGCCGGAGGAGGAAGCGCGGATGGTTGTACCCACGGGTGTTGCCCAGTCGACGCCCTTGTGGTAGGTACTCGCGCCGCGTGTGGGCCGGCTTCTTCGGCCAAAGCCCGAGCTTAACCTGCCGCCGGTCAAGGGCTTGATATAGGTGGGCGGAACAATGGTGCCGCGTTCGACAATTTTGGGAACCGCCATGTAGGTGATTTCCGCCTTCTCAATGTCGCGGGACACCTCCGTGTCGTTGTCATACGTCACGGTGACAACAACCTTGCGGTGACCGGCGCTGGGTTCCTGCAAAACTTTTGTCTGCGTCGTGTACCAGCTGTCGTTGTCGACGTACTGCACCTCCGCCTCGTAATCCTCTTCGTAGTACTCCTGCTCCACATGCGTGACGGTAAGCTCGGGGCGCGGAACCGTAACGATGAGCTCGTCACCCGGGCGGATGGTCGAAAACTCATCCTTTAAGGTTTCGTTCATACTGATTAAGTCCGCAAGGGAAAGCGAGTAATTATCCGCGATGACGCCCAGGGTGTCGCCGGACTTCACTTCATAAATCTGGTTGCGTTCCAGGTCCTTCGTCACCTCTAGGATTGCCTCATCAAGCGGTGTGATTTCCGAGGCAGGAAGGTAGGACTCCACAATCTCGACCTTGTCGGAAAAGTCGATGGTCTGAAGACCCAAATCATAGTCCGAAAAGTCTTTTTCCGTGATGAGGGGTTCGATGTCCGAAAGGGATTCCGTAATCTCCGCAAAGATTCCCGCCTCCGGCAGCGCCTCCTCCTTTTCCTGCTCTTTTCGTTTTTCCTCGACGCTTGTGACACGCGGCGTTAAGACATTTACCTCTCTGGTCGCGTCCGTAATCAGATCGACACGGTATTCATGCTCCGTGTCGTACTTGTAAAGCGCAGTCTCCAAAAGCGTTAAGACCTCGTCGCTCGATGCCAGGTTCACGGAGTAGCTGTTGATTTTCACGGTGTAGGCGCGCTCATACGTCTGTCTTCTGTTCTCACCCAGAACATAGACCATGTTGTCGCGCACGTCATCTTCCGGACTCACGAGTCCCAGTACCTTGTACTCACCCTCGACGCTCAGCTTACAGGAGGCAAGGTAGAGCTCGTCTTTTCCGCGCGCAAGCACCTGCCGCGCCTCTTTGAGCGCGTCCTGTGCGTCTTCTTTGGATGCCGCGGTTCCGACCGCTTCACCGTTTAGGAATACATGGAAAAAATTATCGCCCGTATCCGCGGATACGCGCAAGCCCTGCACGGAAAGTGCAAAGAAAAAACAGGCAATGGCGGCACCGTACAGAATCCCCAATCTTGCCCTGCCGGTGTAGCCCGTCAAAAATCGCATGCGTCTGCTACCCCTTTGTTCTCCAAAACTCACAGAAGACCGATCGCGCGGAAAATATTAATCAGAAGGTCCGCAATGACGATAATCATAATCGTGAGCGTCACGGGACTCGTTCCGCCCCTGCGCTCCGCATTCCGCAGCGCGCGCAAGGATGACTGCACATCCTTTAAAGCGCCCTCGGTATCCTCCTGCTGTTTCTTTTGCTGTTCCATCAAACCCATGAGCGGGTTCTGGACATTCGATGAAATGTATCCGGTCTGCTGGTTTAACTCGTTGACCAGGTTGTAGTGCTCGGTATAGGCAAGGTTCTGCAGCTCCTGTCCCATCAGACCCTTCACGTTCTGATACACCTTGACGCCGGTCTCCTTTGTCAGCTCGTTCTGCTGCTCCATCTGGTCGACGATGGACTTTAACAAGTCCTCAAACGCCTTCGCATAGAGCTTGCGTTCCTGCATGGAAAGCTGCTGGACCAACCGGTTGATGTGTTCGATATTCGCTGCGTTGCCGCGGATGAGTTCCTTCAGTTCTTCGATTTCTGTGTTCGTCATCTCCGCCATTACAGTTCCTCCCGTAGTCTGTCGCGCTCTCTTTCTTCCTCGATGCGCATGATCTCTTCATTTAACGTCAGCATCTTTTCGTCCAATTCGTTTACCATCTGCGCGCACTCCATCAATTCCTCATTGATGTGGGGCGGCGCTTCACCTTCAAACTTATACTGGATCTTGTGCTCCAAGCTCGCCCAGAAGTCCATCGCGACCGTGCGAATCTGGATCTCCACCTTCGTGTCGACGATGCGGTCGGAAAGGTACACCGGCACCGTCACCACCATGTGATACGAACGGTAGCCCGAAGGCTTGGGCGTGTCCGTAAAATCCTTGACGCGGATTACCTTGATGTCACTCTGGTCCGCAATCATGTCCGCAATCCTGTGAATGTCCGAAGAGAAGGAGCAGATAATCCTGACCCCCGCGATGTCATTCACGTACTTCACCATGTTTTCGATGGTCGACTCCAGACCGTGCCGCTTCAATTTCTTCACGATCGACTCCGATGTCTTCACACGCGACTTGATGTGCTCAATCGGATTATAGCGGTGCACGTGCTGGAACTCATCGTTCAGCACCTCGATCTTCGTGTTGATCTGTTTCAGCGCGGAAGAGTACACCAATATAATCTCTTCCCAACTGTTGATGTCGCTCGCGCGACGCATGACCAGTTTCACTTGTCTGTCCTTCTTTTTTGTTTTATCGTTCGAAAAACGTTTTGTTCATGGCAAGGGCATGACATGCGCGCTTCGGCAGGCGCCGAAAATGCTTTCCCGCCCGGTAGCCCAAAAGCCTGAACGCGCACTTCACATAAAAGTACGGGATTCTGTGCGCTGCCCCGTGCTCCAACAGGTACGCACTGCACGCCTTCACAAGACGCATTCCCTCTTTTTCCTGCGGCACATCCTCGAACATCTCAGGGTGCATCGCCTGCGACACGCCCTGGTCGAAGTTGCGGTGCAACTGCTCTAAGCAGGTATAACCGTGCGAATGGATGACCTGCGCCTTTGCAGCGTAAGCAATCGCATATCCTTTACGAACCGCCTTCTGCGCGAAGTACACATCCTCGTTGAAGATGGCCCGTTCCAAAAAACCGCCCAGCGCATCGTACGCTTCCTTTTGATACATCGCGCACACATTCGAGCAGTAGAACGCTTTGAACCCGAGCGTCTTGATGTCCGTGCGCGTCTGCAGGCGGGAGGTCTTTGGATAATTAAAGCTGCGCTCAAACGCCTCCTCCGGCGAAGCGCCCTCCCTGGGAAGCTGCCTTGCATAAGCCGCGACGACGCGTTCATTCTGCGTCAGTGCCTGCAACAGCTCCTGCGTAAGCGTTTCATCCGCGGGCACCGCGTCCTGTGTCATCAAAAGCACATAGTCCGCATCAGACTTCGCAATCCCTTCGCGTCTTGTGCCGCCGTGGTCAAAGTCACGCTCTGACAAGTGGTACAGCTTCACGAACGGATACCGTTCCTTGAAGTCAATCTCCGGCAGCTTTTCCGTAAACCGCTTCCGGGCGGTATTCATGACGATGACGTTTCGCACCGGTTCGCGCTGTTCCTTTAAGCGGTCCAAAAGAAGCAGAAACCGCGCATCCGGACAATACGTCGGAATGATGACATCGATCACGCTTAAACGCCTCGCTTATAAGTAAGGTGCCGTTTCTTCCTTTACCTTGTCGCTGTAACGCTGCACGTCCTCCGACACGGTATAATCCGGATCGTCAAACAGGAACTTGTGCAGCACAACCACGTTGCTGTCAAGATCCAGCGGCACAATGCAGCTTTGCTTCTTGATGTTGTCAATCGTATAAAGCGTCGAGCCCGCCACCTCTTTGTCAAACGGGAAGCCCGCCTGCTCGGTAATCTCGTACTTGCTTACGTCCTTCAAGAGCGCAAGGATTTCCTCCAAATCAAACGACGTTAAGATGTTCGGGAACACGCTTCTCGCCGCTTCCTCAATCTGGGAGGCGGAGGCGGTCTTTGCCTTATTTAAGGCCGCCATCAAAACCTCTCTCTGGTGCCGCGCTCTGGTTAAGTCGCCGCCCGCGATGTAACGGATCCGGCAGTATGCCGTCGCCTGCAAGCCGTTCAAGGTCTGCCGGCCGGGGCCCGCAACCTTCGTGTAATCACGTCCCAAATCCTTCGCGATGGTAAGCTGGTAGTTGTTTAAGTGGTCGACCTCGTCCGCCTTCACGTCAATCTCGACACCGCCCAGCGCGTCAATCGCATCCGTCAGTCCTTCAAACCCGACCGTGATAAAGTCCGTGATATCAAGGTCCAGGTTCATGTTCAACATATTAATCGCCAGCTCCGGCCCGCCGTTTGCGTAGGACGCGTTGCACTTGCCATAGCGGTCGTTGCCCTGGTTCAAATACGTGTCACGGTAGACCGAGCACAGCCGCACCTCACCGGTTCTTTCATTAATAGAAGCGATGATGATGGAGTCCGACCGCGTATTCTTGTCCAGCCGTCCGTCCGTTGCGTCCACGCCGAAGAGTGCGATGTTATGATAACCGTCATTCGTCGAAACGCCCTCGTTCACGACAATATCCGCTTCGTTCACCCGCACGTGCCCCGCCTTTAACGTGGGCATCAAAAAGCGCCAGATGAAGAAAATCAAAAACAAGAGAATGGGAATCTCGATGAGCATCAAAACAATGCTCCCCTTCCCGCTCTTCTTTTTAGAGGACTTTTTGGAAGACTTCTTCGCGGTCTTCTTCGCCGGTTTTACCGCGGCGGCTTTCTTTGCCTTCTTCGGGGCGGCAGCGCGTCTTACGGGCTTTGCCTCCTCATAGTAACCGTCGTCCTCGTAGTCGTCATCCTCATAGTAATCGTCGTCGTCATAATCTACGTCGTCGTAGTCGTCATCTTCGTAGTAGTCTGTATCATCGTAGTCGTCATCCTCGTAGTAATCCGCATCGTCTTCGTATGCGTCGTACTCGTCCCCGTCGTAACGCTCGTCGTCGTAGCGGTCGTCATAGCGGCCTCTGCGTCCGTTTCGTGCCATAAGTTCCTAAACCTCCAAACGTTTCCTATTTCTTTACAGCCTTACAATTATGACATACTCGGGGATTTCTTGCAAGATGTGGTGAATGCACGTTCGTCTTTCCGCGGAGAGTCTGATACAACGTATCAGTACGCGTTTTTGTTGATGAAGCCGTGGCCGAAGGTACCCACAAGAATGCGCAGGTCAAAGAGCACCGACCAGTTTTCGATGTAGTAGATGTCGTATTCGATGCGCTTGCGGATCGAGGTGTCGCCGCGGTAGCCGTTGATCTGCGCCCAGCCGGTAAGACCCGGGCGGACCTGGTGCTTAATCATGTAGCGCGGGATTTCCTCCTTGAATTTCTCGACAAAGCTCGGGCGCTCGGGACGCGGGCCCACCAGCGACATATCACCCTTTAAGATATTGAAAAACTGCGGCGTTTCGTCCAGCGAGGTGCGGCGCAGAAAACGTCCCGCCTTCGTCACGCGCGGATCGTCTTTTTTGGTCCATGCCTTTTCCTCGTCTTCTTCCGTCTGTAATTCCATCGAACGGAACTTGTACATCATGAAGGGCTTGCCGAACCGCCCGATACGCTCCTGCTTAAAGATGACCGGTCCCTTCGAGGAGCACTTCACGGCGATTGCGCTTGCAAGCATGAAGGGCGAAAAGAGGATGATCGCGACGATCGCACCGATGATGTCCATGAAGCGCTTGAAGAAGCGGTTGTAGGTATTGGTCAACGGCACGTAGCGCACGTTGATGATGGGTAAGCCCATCAAATCCTCCGTATAGGGGTTGCCCGGGAAGAGCGAGGTGTAATCCGGAATGAACTTCGTGCGGATGCCGGATTTTTCGCAGATCGCAACAAGCTCCTCCAGGTGGTCATAGCGGTCGAGCGGCAAAGCGATTGCCGCCTCGTCGTACCGGTTCTGCTCCAAAAGACTTTGCAGCTCATCCAGCTTTCCGATCACGCGCACCCCGTGATACTTCGTGTCGACGGGCACCTCGTCATCCAAAATACCGGCAATCGCGTAACCGAACTGCGGCGCCTCCTCGATGCGTGAGATGAAGGCCTCGGTCGAACGTGAATACCCCACCATCAAAATGTGTTTTAAGTTGTATCCCTTCTTGCGGATGTAGCGCAGGAAGATGCGCAGGAAAATACGGCTGAGCCCCGTAAAGACAACGTTCAGTCCGAAGAAGAGCGCGATCATGTTTCGCGAGAAGTCCGGCTCGTTCAAGACGTACAACGTCACGATGAAGAGGATGACGCCCACGACGTTCGCTTCGATGATGGCGGCAAACTCGTACCGGATTTTGGTCCCGCGCCTGGGCGCGTTCAAAT
Organism: Lachnospiraceae bacterium; assembly: GCA_017446125.1. Taxonomy (GTDB): domain Bacteria; phylum Bacillota; class Clostridia; order Lachnospirales; family Lachnospiraceae; genus Butyrivibrio. Next base: position 894 of record JAFSRL010000054.1, on the reverse strand, counting down.
GGAACATCGCATACAGGATGAGATACCCCGGAATGAGCACATAGAGCGCACTAAAATAGACCTCCATCGGCAACACGCCCGTGCCTTTGGGGTCATGAAAGAGACCGGATTCAAATCGGATGTACCACGCCAGCAGATAGGATACGGCAACCAGCAGCCCGTCGCCTATCACGCGTATGCGATTCAAAAGAATCTGATTGTCGCGAATCATTTCAGCCTTCTCTCAGCCGCAGAACGATGTTCTTCCACAACGAAACCTGAAAACGAAGGTACTGCGGCAGATGCGCTGCTACAAACGGCACCTTTTTTTCTGTATTATCCTTAATTTTATTCACACCGTCAAGAAGACCGCGCAGGTAGTCAACACCCAATCCCATCTTCGCAAAGTACGCTTCCTTCATGATTGTGCCGGCAAGCAGAAATGGCGCATTCAGCACCACCATAAACAGCGGCAGGTTCTTATACAACAGATAAAGATTGTTCGCCGCGGAGATGCGCACCTTGTACGCGTTGTGGCGCGAGCCCGTCGTGGCGCTGCCCACATGATACACCTGCGCCTCCGGAACGTAAACGCTTCTCCTTCCTTTGAGCAGCGCACGGATGCCCAGGTCGACATCCTCCAGATACGAGCCGTGCGCCTCGTCGAAGGCACCCATGTCTTCCAGCTCCTTGCGGTTATACATCGCGGCACCCGCACAGGCGCTTGTGATAATCCTGCGCTTTGTGTAGCGCGTCGCGTCCTTGTCCTTCCCGCGCGCGAACGCATGCCCCAGCGCATTGTAGTAATCGCCCGCGGAATCCACCTTGTCGGGCGCGTTCTTCTGCAGCATTAAGGGCTGCGCCGAAAAGAACCTGCCCGTCTCCATGACATGCAGCAGAATGTCAAGCGTCTTT
>JAFSRL010000053.1 GCA_017446125.1 Lachnospiraceae bacterium | reverse complement strand
TGGCGGTTACACAAAAACAGATTCTTGCACAGCACGACACCCAGGATCTTGTCCGCTTCGTAGAGATCCTCCATCGTATGGACCTCTTCATGATCGGTCCGCTCGTACGGGATGTTTAAACGATCCAGATAGTCGTAGACGCGGACCTCCCTCGGCAGCCTGCCGGTCACGTCAAGCGGTCTTCCCTGAAACAGTTCCATCTCTCATCGCTCCATTTCATCAAGATAGCCGCGATCCCAGAGCATGATGTTCAGCTTCTTCGCAGCTCTGACTGCGGCCTCGGTAAAGTATTGATTGGTCATCACGGCGCCCACCATGCGGCCATAGTAATCGCGTCCGGCGTACGTCTGCTGCACCGCAAAGACGCCGATCGGTTTGTCATATCGCTTGCACTGGATCCCGTAGGTGACGCCCTCCCGCTCGCACAGGATGTCGAGTCCGAAATCACCGCTGCCCTTTGTCACGACCACATCGGTGAAACCGTTTTTGCGCAAGAGTTCCGCGCAGTACTCCTCAAAGTCATGGCCCTCGAGTTCATCGATGAGCTCCGGCACTTCCCTGCGTGCATGGAACATGCGGCGGGCGAAAAATACGAGTAAGATCACCGCGATGATCCCGGCGACATACACGACTGCGTCTTGCGGCATGGGAGGCAGTGTCGTCAGAAGCATCAGAGCATGTCTTCCGCATCCGGATTCCCGTCATGATCGAATCCGATGTTCTGCATGTTGACCGTGCGGCGCAAGAGCCTTGCGCGCTCCGACTGCTCCACCAGAAAGTCCTTGATCGCGGGGCCGTTCTTGATGTTCTTTAACGTGATCTCTTTATCCGTTACATCGCTCGTAAGACAGCGCAGCGTGGACAGGCCAAAGAGCCGCTGCATCACCCCCCGCCTGATCTGTACGTCCGTAATCTTGTACATCAGACAGTCATCCTCGCGGATGTTCAACAACCCGCTCTTTCTCACCAGATCATTATCGAAGATCATAAACTTCGTAAACGGCCACGGTATCCCAAAGAATAGCAACCGCGTCATTTCCGTAAATCTTAAATTGCCTTTTCCTGTAATGCTGTCAATTACGTTTGTGTCCATGCTTTCTCCTTTTGCTGTAATGTCTTGTCAAATTGATTCTTATTTATTTCTATTTATCCTTATTTATATCAAAAAATCTTATTTATATCTATTTATATCTATTTATTTACATTAATTTCGCTCCATCCCCCGATTAATCCTCTTTAACAACGCATGCACCCTCTTGTCGTTCAAAAAACCGGACATGCGGGCGACCCCGCGCCAGGGAAGGTTCATGACAAACATGACATTGGCGGCGGCCTCCTTGCGGCCTAAACGCAGCTGGATGCGGCGTACGAGCAGCACGATGCGATAGATCAGCTTGCCGATTCCGCCGCGCAAATACGCGCCTTGCGCGATCGCGTCATTGAAGCCTACAGGCGCGTTGCGGTCCCACAGCGCAGGCGGGATTTCATGCCCCAGAAGCGCACGAAAGCTCTCATCCGGCACAGCTTTCACATCCGCAGTAACATACGGCGCAAATGCCTTATCGGTATACGGATTCTCCACCGCCGTGCCGTCCCTGTGCACGGTCTGACTTAACCGGATGTCCCGGGAGGAAGCGCCGATCCTGATCTCATACGCCCCCGGCTCTGTCACCCAGTCTTTGGCAAGAATACTCCAAACGGAAAAGCTGCGATTGTTTAACGGGATGGAAACCTCCTGCTCCTCTCCGGGCTGAAGCGACACCTTTGCAAATCCCTTCAGCTCCTGCTCCGAACGGAACATTCCGCCGGTCGCGGCGTGCACATATAACTGCGCGATCTCCTCCCCGTAACAGGCACCGTCGTTGCGGACCTTAAACCGGACCGCATCCTCTGTCACGCGCAGGTCATGGTAGGAAAACGTTGTATAGCTCAAACCGAATCCAAACGGATACTTGACCACTTTGTGCGCGGTATCGTAATACCGGTATCCGACGTAGATGCCCTCCCGGTATTCACTGGTCGCTTCCCTGCCCGGATAATACGCCGCCGAAGAAACATCCTCATAACACAGCGGTATTGTTTCCGCAAGCTTACCGGATGGATTGACACTGCCGTTC
>JAFSRL010000052.1 GCA_017446125.1 Lachnospiraceae bacterium | reverse complement strand
TGACTCATTTGAAAAAATGAGTCACTGTACCCGTCCCCCTGACTCACTCACTGTACCCGTCCCCCTGACTCACTCCCAAGCGGCGCGCTTACGTTCACGCTCCGCGGCGTCGCGTTCGATGCGCGCACGCGTCTCTTCCGAAACCTGCGCGATGGACATGGACTTCAGCTCCTGCTCCATCGCGTTTTGTATGCTTAACAGCCTCCCGTCCAGCACCGCGTGGATGTTGCGTCCCACGTCCTCATTCCCGTTCGGGTAATCATGGAAGTGGAAGAGCTGTCCGTCCTCGAGACTCTCCACGGCTTCGAAGACGTCCAAGAGCGAAATCTCTTTTGCCTTGCGTCCCAAGGAAGCGCCGCCCTGCCCGCGCTTGACCGTGACAAGATCCGCAGCCTTCAACTGCTGCATGATCTTGCGGATGATGACGGGATTGACGTTCACGCTCGAAGCTAAGAACTCGCTGGTGACGACTTCCTTTTCCGCATAGATGTCGATGCACAAAAGCATCTGTATGGCGATGGTAAACCGGCTCGAAATCTGCATGGACTTATTGTAACATGAATTGTTATAATATAGTATCATGACACAGAAGGAATTTTACGGTCCGTATTACGAACGGATGCGCAACGCCCAGCATAAGGTGCTTGCGTTCTCCCATAAGCTGAGGAAGTATTATGAGGCGCTGCCCGGCAGCCCCCGTATTGTTTCCGTGCACTCCAGAATCAAGGAAGCGGATTCCATGCTGGAAAAGCTCCGCCTGCGCGGCCTGCCGGAAACGAGGGAGGCGGCGCTCTTTACCCTGACGGATGCGGTCGGGGTACGGATTGTGTGCATTCGTGAGGAGAACGTCTATAAGATTGCGGACGCGGCAAGAGAGTATCCGGAGTTTCTTGTGATTGAGGAGGAGGACTATATCCGCGAGCCCAAGGAAAGCGGCTACCGCAGCTATCACATGTTGATTCAGATGCGCGATGAGCTGCTGGCGCGTGAGGAAAAGCCCATCACCGTGGAGCTTCAGATCCGCACGGTCGCAATCGACGAGGAAGCCACAAAGGCGCACGACACGGATTACAAGGTGAAGCCGCGCGATATGGACTCGCCCTTGTGGAAGGGCTGGGAGCCTTACGAGGGCACAAAGTAGCCCTGTCAAAATCTTACGGTAAATTGTGCGTTTTTTACGCTTGTATGCACATCTGTTTTGGAGTACGATAGAGACAGTTTCAAATCAACCATTCACTTTTCTCACAGGAGGGGTCATCAATGAAGCTTGAACAAAGTAAGAAAGCGGAATTGGAACGGCTGGCTTATGAGATCCGGATCGCGGCGACGGAAGCGATTGCTTCGCGCGGGTCGGGTCATATCGGCGGTTCTTTGAGCATTGCGGACGTGCTGGCGGTTTTATACGGCGCGGTCATGGATTACGATCCGAAGAATCCGAAAAAGGAAGACCGCGACAAGCTGGTGTGCTCGAAGGGGCACTCGGGGCCTGCCGTCTACGGCACGCTCGCGGTGAAAGGATTCTTCCCGTACGAAGAGTTAAAGACCTTGAACCGTCCGGGCACGAATCTTCCGAGCCACTGCGACAGAAACAAGACGCCGGGCGTCGACATGACGACGGGTTCCTTGGGACAGGGCACATCCTTAGCGGTGGGCGTTGCGCTCGCGGACAAGCTAAAGGGGTTAAAGAGCCGCACGTTCTTAATCGTGGGCGACGGTGAAGCGGACGAAGGTCAGGTCTGGGAAGCGGCGATGTTTACCGCAGCAAAGAAGGTGAACAACTTAGTCTGGATTTTAGACAACAACAAGAAGCAGCTTGACGGCTACACGAAGGACATCCTGGATACCTTTGATTTCAGGGAGAAGTTTGAAGCCTTCGGCTTTGACGCCGTGCGCATCGACGGACACGACCTCGACGCGCTGTATGAGGCGTTGACGAAGGAAGCGACGGACAAGCCCATCGCGATTGTCTTGGACACCGTCAAGGGCAAGGGCATCAAGGAAGTCGAAGAGACGATGAACAACCACTCGATGGGACCGGATGCGGATACCTTCAAGAAGTGGATTGACGGATTAAAAGCGGAATTGGCCGCGCTTGGTTGAAGAAGGGAGGCGCACGATGAAGATCGTATATAACAAAGAAATGGATTTGAATTTTAAAGACGTCATCGGTAAGCACATCCCTGAGATGGCGGCAGCGGATGACAAGATTGTTTACCTCGACGCGGACCTTGCAAACTGCGTGGGCATGGTGCCGTTCATCAAGGAGCATCCGGATCGCGGCTTTGACTGCGGCATCGCGGAAGCGAACATGATGGGCATCGCGGCAGGCTTGTCAAGCGGTGGCTTCAAGCCCATCGTTCACACCTTCGGGCCCTTTGCATCCCGCCGCAGCTTTGACCAGGTCTTCTTATCGATCGCGTATGCGAAGAATTCCGTGACGGTAATCGGCACGGACCCGGGCGTCACGGCGGCAATGAACGGCGGCACGCACATGCCGTTTGAGGACATGGCGCTGTACCGTTCGATTCCGGACGCGTACGTCTTTGACGTGACGGACACCGCGATGTTAAAGGACCTGCTGGATCAGAGCGTCAACATCCACGGGTTAAAGTACCTGCGCGTGGGTCGTAAGCAGAACTGCAAGATGTACGAGGACGGAACGAAGTTCGAGATTGGCAAGGGCGTTGAGGTTTGCTCTTACGGAAAGGACGTTGCGATCATCGCCTGCGGCATCATGGTCGCGAAGGCAATCGATGCGGCGGAAGCCTTGAAGGCGGAGGGCATCAATGCGACGGTCATCGATATGTTTACGGTGAAGCCCTTGGACGAGGCGCTGGTCGCAAAGCTTGCGAAGGAATGCGGCGCAATCGTCACCGCGGAGAACCACAACAAGATCGGCGGCTTAACGGAAGCGGTGAGTGCGTATACCGCGGCGAACTGCCCCGTAATCGTCAAGCATGTCGCGGTCGAGGATGAGTTTGGCGAAGTGGGTCCGCAGGACTATCTAGAGGAGCGCTTCGGTCTCACCACCGACACCATCGTAAGGGAAGCAAAAGCAGCCGTCGCTGCGAAGTAGAGGAGTGAGTCAGGGGGACGGGTGCACTGACTCAGTCTTCCTGTGAAACCGACGAGATATTAATGAGCCAACAACAACAGAATGTCCACCTGCGGAATATATAATTCTCATGAAGCAGGTGGACATTCGTTTTTGTTGTATGCGATATTAATCAGGAGGAGGCTTTCGCAGGAAGTCTGAGTCGCTGTACCCGTCCCCCTGACGCACTCTTTACTCTTTACGATTCGATCTCCGACAGTTTCACAGGACGCCCTTCCTTCAGGGACTTCTTCGCGGCGATTGCGATACGGACCGGCTCCAAGCCGTCCTTGCCGCCCACCGGAATTTCCTTGCCATCCAACACAGCGGCGACAAAGTCCTTCACCTCCGCGACGAACGCATCGTTGTAGCGCTCTAAGAAGAAGTAGGTGGGCTTTGCGCTCTCAACCGTTTCCGCGGTGGAGATGAACGCTTCGTTCTCCAAGTGGTTGTTGTCCTGCACGCTTCCCTTTTCGCACAGAACCTCGACACGCTGGTCATAGCCGTAAGGCGCCTGACGGCAGTTGTCGATGACACCGATTGCGCCGTTTGCAAACTTCAGCGTGACGATCGCGGTGTCGACGTCGTCGTATTCCGCGAACTGCGGGTCGACCAAAACGGCACCCGTCGTGGAAACCTCCGTGACATCGCTGCCCGCAAGATAACGGACCATATCAAAGTCATGAATCATCATGTCGACAAAGATGCCGCCGGAAACCTTGACGTACTCCATGGGCGGAGCGCCGGGATCGCGGGAGCAGACCTTGATGACGTAGGGCTTGCCCAGCTTACCGGAAGCAACGACATCCCTGACCGCCTTGTGGGAACGGTCGAAGCGGCGCACGAAACCGACCTGCAGCTTCACGCCTGCATTCTCAACGGCAGCGATTGCTTCCTTGATCTTCGCGACATCCGTATGGATGGGCTTTTCGCAGAAAATGTGCTTCTTTGCTGCGGCAGCCTTCATCATGAATTCCGCGTGCGTATCGGTCGAAGAGCAGATAAAGACCGCGTCCACATCGGGAGAGTTGAACACTTCCTCCGGATCCTTCGTGCAGTGCGGGATGTTGATTTCCTTCGCCCATGCTTCCATGTCCGCATTCAGGAAGGGATCCGCAAGGATTACGACTTCCGCGTTCGGAACGAAGTTCTGCACGTTGGTTGCGTGGAGCTTGCCAATCCGGCCGCCGCCCAGCATACCGATTCTTAATTTGTCAGCCATGTGATTTCCTCCTTTACAGGTAAAAATGTAACTACATTTAGTTCGCTTGTGAATCCGGAATCTACAGGTTCTCCGCACAGAGAATGTGAATCACCTGAGATTCATCATAAACCCTTGCCCCCGTATGGTGCAAGTGATTTCTGAGCAGAATGAGGGGTAAATACCCCTGCAGGTGGATGTCCTGCGCAATCGTGAAATCCACCGTGCCGTCCTTTAAGTAATCGCGGATGGGATCGGAAAAATCGTGACAGATCAACCGCACCTTTCCGCGCTTTTTTGCTTCCTCGAGTGCCGCCACGCAGCCCGTGACGGAACGGTTCGCCATGTAAACGGCAACCTTTTTGTGAAGCTTTAACTGCTCCAGGAGCTTTGACTTGGTCAGACCGTAATCGTTGTAGGTTTCCAGAACGGTCATGTTCTTTTTATCAAAGCCGCACTCGCCCATGCGTTCCGTAAAGCCTTCCACGCGGTTCATGTGCGCGGTGAATTCGAGGTTGCCGCAGCAGATTAGGATGTGCTCGTCCCGCACGAACTTCCGCATGATTTCGCCGGCGATGCGCCCGGATTTCCTGGGGTCCTGCCCCACAAAAAACAACCGCTCGGTGCCGGGAAGGTCGGAGTTGTAGGTGATGACCAAAACGCCCTTCTCCGCAAGGGCATTAATCTTGTCGCGCACATTGACGTCGTTCACGCAGCAGACAGAGAGTCCGTCGACCTCCTCCGCGGCAAAGGCGTCGAGCTGCTTAAGCGCTTCTTCGGGCTCGCCGCTCGTACACTGCTTCACGATGACCTCGACGTTTAAATCGGTCAGCGCCGCGCGCGCGTCCTCGATGCCGCGCAGGATTTCGTGGCGGAAGAGTCCCGTCCAGTCCGGCATCAACACCCCGAGCTTTAACGGGAGCTGTACGCTGTTTGAGCGTTGTGCGCGCATGTCAAGATATCCGGTATCCTTCAGCGCCTGCATGACCCGGTCATAGACCTCCGGCTTCACATGCGGCCGGTTCTTTATGACGCGGTCGACGGTGCCCCTTGAGACGCCCGCCCTGTCCGCAACATCCTGCATTGTCGGTCGTTTCGTCATCCTGTCCTTCTTCCTGATGTAAATGTGCATTGCACAACAACCTCATCATAACACCCTTTTTTGCGCCTTGCAAGAGCGGAAATGCACAAGATGTCACAATTTGGAATCCTGCACAATTACCCGTCCGGAAAACTGTTAATTACTGACAAATATTGTGTTTTCGGCAAAAAATGCGTTGACACAAAAAAAGCAAAACTGTACAATGTGGAAGGAAAAGCACAAATGCACGGAAAATGCACAATTTTACCGAAACAAACCAAAAAGGAGGCACGTATGGCACTCAGGAAATGCGCTTGCATCGACACACTTTACACCGATCTTCCGTGGCTGGATCGCTTTGCGGCGGCGGCGAAGGACGGGTTTGACGCCGTGGAATTCTGGGAGTGGAGAGACAAGGATCTCGACGCGACGAAGAAGGCTGCGGACGAGGCCGGCATCAACATCAGCGGCTTCAACGGCGACTGTGATTATTCCCTGGTCGATCCGGAACAGAAGGAACAGTACATGAACGCCTTGAAGGATTCGATGGACGCTGCGATTAAGCTCGGTGCCCCCACGGTCACGATTCACTCAAACGCTCTGGGCGAGGGCGGCATCGTCATCAATCATTACGACAACTTATCCGACACCGTGAAGATCTGCTCGATGTACGAGCGCTTAACGCAGGCGGCGCGCTTAGGCGAGGAAAAGGGCATCCGCTGCAATTTAGAGGGTCTTAACATCACGACCGACCACGTGGGCAATTTCTTAAAGACCACACAGATGGCGGCGGAGATGATCCGCTTAATCAACTCGGACAAGTTAAAGGTGCTCTACGATATTTATCACATGCAGTTAAACGAGGGTTGCATCGGCGATACGATTACGAATTACTGTGATACCTTCGGTCACATCCACATCGCGGATGCGCCGGGACGTCACGAACCGGGCACGGGTGAAATCAATTACAAGTTCGTCATCGCCCACCTGGAAAAATGCGGCTACACGGGCCGCGTCGGTTACGAGCTTTTCCCCAAGGGCGACAACGCCGCGGCGGTGAAAGCAATCATGGAATGGAGCTAAAGACAAATCCCCCCGCGTCAGCGGGGGGATTCTTTGTGTCATTGTGGGACATTGTACCCGTCCCGTTGGCCCGTTTTAATATTTTCTGGCCTCTTTTCTGTGATCCATCACATCCTTGGCTGCGTCGCGGACCGACTTCTTTTTTGATGTGGTCGCAATGCCGACATTCCACCAGGACTCATAGCCGTCCGTCATGGTCTTCGGGATGACTTTTAAGTCAAACATGCAGGAGACCTTCTGTTTCTTCGCATCCTTTAACGCGTCTTCCAGTTCCTTAATCGTGCGGCAGGTGTAGGACTTCATGCCGTAGCCCTCCCCAATCTTGGCATAGTCCACGGGGATGAGGGCGCCGGTGGGCTTGTTACCCTTGTTGTAACGGTACTCGGTCGCAAGACTTCCGATGCCGTGCGTCATCTCGAGGTTGTTGATGCAGCCGAACCCGCAGTTGTCAAAGACCAAGACGTTGACCTTCTTGCGCTCCTGCTGTGCCGTCATGATCTCACCGTGCATCATCTGGAAGGAGGCGTCACCGACCACGCAGTAGACCTCGTTGTCCGGCTCCGCCATCTTGACGCCCAAGGTCGCGGAGACTTCATAACCCATGCAGGAGTAACCGTACTCCGCATGGTAGCCGCCGCGCTTATCCGTCGTCCACATCCGCTGCAGGCAGGAAGGAAGGGAACCGCCGGCCGTGATGAGGGTGGAGGAATCATCAATCACGCGACGGATCGCGGCGATCGCGCCGGTCTGTGTGAGCTCGCCGCCCGTGAGCTTGACGAACTCCGGAATGGTCCTGGGATCACGCGCCTTGATGATCGGCTCGAAGTCCTTGCCGGTGTACCTGATGGAACCCAAGCGTTTCATTTCCTTATCCCATTTGGCCTTCGCCGTCTTGATCTCATTCTTATAGGAAGCCTTGTACTTTAAGCTCTTTAACTTTTTGGAAAGCGCTTCGAGTGTGACCTTCGCGTCGCCCACGGCCTTGACCGCATCCATCTTATACGCATGGAAGCGGGAGTTGTTAATCGTAACGACCTTTACCTTCTTGTTGCGGAACAGCCACTTCGAAGAGGTCGTAAAGTCAGAGAGCCTTGTGCCGATCGCGATCACGCAATCGGCGTCTTTAGCAATCACGTTCGAAGCATAGGTGCCGGTCACGCCGATGCCGCCCAGGCAGTACGGATGGGAGGACTTGCAGGCGCTTTTGCCCGCCTGGCTTTCACCAAAGGGGATGTTGAAGTCCGCGCAGAATTTCTCAACCGCCTCCCCGGCTTCGGAATAACGCACGCCGCCGCCCACGACGACGATGGGTTTCTTCGACGCCTTGATGACGGAAGCGATGTCATCGATCTCCTCCGCGACCGCGACGGGGCGGGTGATCCTGTGAACACGCTTTACGAAAAAGCTCTCCGGGAAGTCGTAGCTCTCACCCTCGGCATCCTGGCACAGCGCGATACAGCAGGCGCCCGTCTCCGCGGGATCGGTCAAGACGCGCATTGCGTTGATCAGGGCCGTCATAATCATCTCCGGACGCACAACGCGGTCCCAGTACTTGCAGACCGGCTTGAACGCGTCGTTGGTCGTTGTTGCCAAAGACTGCGGGATCTCCAGCTGCTGTAAGACGGGATCGGGCTGTCTTGACGCGAACGTATCCGACGGGAAGACTAAGAGCGGGATATTGTTGACCGTTGCCGTGGCGCAGGCCGTAACCATATTGGCGGCGCCCGGCCCGATCGAGGAAGAGCAGGCGATGATGCGTCTGCGGTTGGATTGTTTTGCAAAGGCGATTGCCGCGTGGCACATGCCCTGTTCGTTTCTGCCCTGCATCACGCGTAACTTACCGGGGTCGGAGTCAAGCGCCTCCCCCAAGCCCACCGCAATGCCGTGGCCAAAGAGCGTAAAGAAGCCTTCCACAAACTTCGTCTCCACACCGTCCATGGACACGTATTGATTGTCCAGGAACCTGACGATTGCCTGTGCCGTAGTCATTCGAATCGTTTTTTCCATATCTGGGAACCTCCATTTTTATCAATGATGTTTCTTACTTTAACAATTCTTTTTCGATGCGCTCCCTCGTCTTGGGGGCTTCGACATCCATCAGCTCCGGGAAGCCAAAGACCGACATGCAGCAGATCGTCTCGCCGCCAATCTCGGGCACATAGTTGGCAAAATCGAGCTCGCGCAGCGTTTCGAAGATACCGTCGAAGTCGACCTCACCCATCCCTAACGGCGAGTGCTGGTGGATCGTGCAGTCCGCGCGCCCGCGCTTGTTGAGGAACGGCGGGTTCAGGATGTAGCGGCAGTCCTTGGTATGGTTCCAGGTATCCGCGAGCAGCATATGCGTCAGGGTCTTGCCGGCATAGCGCAGCATGCTGCGGACATCGCCCTTGCCCTCGTCATAGAAGAATCCGTGCGGTGAGGAATATACATAGCCGAGGTTCTTGGACCGGAAATGCTTGACCATATCGACGGTCTCGTTGTTCAGCTCGCAGAAATCATAGGGGTGCGACTGGATCTCGACGCGCAATCCCTCTTTTTCAATGATGGGCAAGAGCTCCTCCATCGAGCGGAAGAACATCCCGTTGCAGATCTCACGCTGGTTCGGATCGCCGGACAGCTCCGTGTTGATGACCGGCACGTTCATCCTGACCGCCATCTCGATCAGCTTCTTCCAGTTC
>JAFSRL010000051.1 GCA_017446125.1 Lachnospiraceae bacterium | reverse complement strand
GTATTATGAAGACAGCGGGGTTGTGAAAAGCGCATGGCATACAAGCTTGGGAAGTATGAATTTGACAGCGCCGCACAGTTTCAGGCCGCGAAACGTGACCAGTTACGGATTTCGCGCCTTAAGAAGGACGGACGATCGACTGCGGAGGTTGCGCGCAATTACAAGCGACAGGTCCGCGAACTGGACATGCAGTTCGAGACGATCGTGGGTCTGGACTTTATCAAGGAGTTAAACCGGAAGGCGTTTATCGAGGAGGATTCCCTCGCGAGATATATGCGCCCGACGGCGTATCGTTATGTGGATGAGTCGCTCTACATCGACGAGCTTCCGGACGAGGACGAGACGCACATCCGCATGCCGATCAGGGTAAAGCCCGGCGTCAACGTGCCGCTCATTTTCCGCAGGGCATCGATGGCGATTCTGGGCGCCGCGCTGTTGTTTGTCATCTTCACCTTCGCAAGGGAGGCGTACCACGATTACCTCTCCGACAGGAACCTCGCGCGCATCCAGCAGATGAGCGTGCAGGCGGCGGAGGCCGAAGCGGTTGTAACGGAGGAACCGGAACAGGCACCCGCGGAACAGGTGCAGCCCGTACAGGAAGCGGAACAGGCTGTGCATCCGACACAGACCTACGGACCAAACGATGTGAACGTCGATCGGATCCTGCCGCAGTACAGGGCGCTCTTTGACATGAACAACGACCTTGCCGGCTGGGTGGCGATTCCGGAAACGAAGGTCAACTATCCGGTGATGTTTGTCGAGGGCGACAACGATTACTACCTTGCGCATGACTTTGAGGGCAACCGGACAAGAACGGCCTGCTCGTCATGGACAAGCGCTGCTACCGGGACGGCACGGGAAGCCACGTGTTGATTCACGGACACAACATGAAGACGGGCTTCATGTTCGGCCAGTTAAAGAAGTATAAGGACCGCGCCTTTTATGAGGCGCACCCCAGGATTTACTTTGACACCCTGTACGAGGAGCGGGTATACGACATTATCGCGGTCTGCATCACGAGCGTTGCGGAAAACGCGAACGAGGAATTCAAAAACTACGACTTTATCCGGATTGATGACGAGGACAGTTTCCACGCCTACGTCACAGGGGCACTGGAGGAGTCGCTGTACGATACCGGGGCGGAAGCGTATTACGGGGATGAACTCTTAACGCTTTCCACCTGTGATTATACGAAAGCGGAAGGAAGACTGGTCATCATCGCCAGAAGACACGTCGATTGACGGCAAGGAAGGATGGAGGAGCTATGAGAAAGCTTACAGGGCTGGCAAAGAGAATGTGCACGGCGGCATTGAGCGCGTCACTGATCCTGACACAGGGCTTGACGGTACTTGCCACCGAAACCAATCAGAAGGAGACCCGTTCGGACGGCATTGAAATCACCTGGGAGGATACGGCAAGGACCAAGGGCTATGTCTCGAAGGTGCCTTCGTCGTTCAGCGGTTCAAACGGTACCTGGACGGTGCCGGACGGGGTCTACAAAATCGAGGACGAGGCAATCGACGGCGGCACGAACAGCCGCGTGACGAAGATTCTCTTGCCGGAGAGCTTTGAGACAAAGGAGTTTTCCGCCTCCGGAAACGATATCCATGACATCTTTGATAAATTCACGGCCTTAACCGACATCGATGTGGACGCGAAGAACAAAAACTTCGCCGCTTTAAACGGTGTGTTGTATTCCGCGGACCGCAAGACAATCATCGAATACCCCGTGGGCAGGACGAGCATTGACTTAGGAACCGCCGCGAATGCCGCGGACAACCCGGCACCCACAAGAATCGGAAAGTGGGCCTTCTCCGGGCTTAAGCTCAAGGACTTTTCGCTTCCTTCCTCCGTTACGGATTACGAGGAACACGCGCTGACCGGCTTGGAGGGGGTCGACCGCATGGTGCTGCCCTCGAAGCCTGCGATGTTAAAAAGCCATACCTTTGAGAACACCGGCTTTAAGGAAATCGTGATTCCCAACAACATCGACGGAAACAGCATCGCGAAGAACTGGCTTGTCACGGACCACGATGTCACGGTGACGATTCCCAATACGATTACCTCGATTGCGGATGACGCGATTGTGTTAAACAACAACGCGAAGCTGACCGTGAAGGCACCGAAGGATTCCGCGGCGGAAAAGCTGGTGACGAAATTGAACAACGCGAACATCACATTCGAGGAGACGGCAGCAGGGAACGGCGCGTCGAACAACGCAAGCACGAACAGCTCAGGGACCTCCGGCGGCAAGACCGCACAGGTGAACAACCAGGTCACCAATATGGACAACAAGAACAAGGTGAGCGCGAAGGTCAACGGCGCGACCGGCAATGACGAGTACACGCTCGTGGTCAAGGATAGCGCCGGCAATAACATCAAGAAGCTGGTGCCACTCGATTCCAAGACGAGCCTGATGGCATACGATTTGAGCCTGGTCGACAAGGACGGTAAGGAAGTGACGAATTTCAACAACGTCGAGGTGACGCTGCCCGTGCCCTCGAACATGGACCGCAGCAAGGGAACCATTGACGTTGTGACCGTGAATTCAAGGGGAACGTTGGAGACCTTACGGACAAGCGTGAAGGAGGACGGCGGTGCCGTGACGGCAACCTTTGTCACGAGCCACTTCTCCGAGTTCGCAATCCGCTATGTGCAGGACAACGCCTCCGTGGCGGCGTCCACTGCTTCGACCACCTCCGCTGCGGCGGCAAGCACAACAACTACCGGCAGCGGCACCGGAAGGACCAACACCATGCCGCGCAACAGCTCCGGCGACATGCCCAGAACGGGAGACGCGGAAACGTATCAGATTATGCTCATGACGATGGGTGCGCTCTTTGGCGCGATGATGTTAGTCATGCTGGCAACGCACGGCGCGGGGAAGCGTAACCGGTGAGCATTGCGCAAAACCTAAATGAGGTCCGCGCTTTAATTGAAGGCGCGTGCGCGCGTGCGGGCAGAAGTGTGGAAGACGTTACGCTCATCGCGGTGTCAAAGACAAAGCCCGTTTCCGCGGTGGAGGAAGCGCTCAAAGCAGGGCAGCAGGTCTTTGGCGAAAACCGCGTGCAGGAGCTGAGGGAGAAGTACGTTGCGCTTGAAGGAGCGCCCGTTTCGTGGCACCTGATCGGGACCCTGCAGAGCAATAAGGTAAAGTATTTAAACGAGATGGAGCGCCTTGCGCTCATCCATTCCGTCGACAACGAAAAGCTTGCCATGGAAATCGAGCGGCAGGGCGAGAAGTGCGGACGCATTTTTGATGTGCTGCTCGAAGTGAACATGGCGCATGAGGATACCAAGGCGGGGTTAAGCCCCGAAGAAGCGGTGGATTTTTTAAAACGAATCGCACCGCTTTTGCATTTGAACGTGAAGGGTTTGATGACGATTGCACCCTTTACGGAGGATGCGGAATCCAACCGGCGTTATTTTGCGGGGCTGCATGAGCTCATGGAGACGATGAACGCAAAGAAAATTCTGCCGCAGGAGATGCATATTCTTTCGATGGGCATGAGCGGTGATTACACGGTCGCAATCGAGGAGGGCGCGACACATGTGCGCGTGGGGACGGCAATCTTCGGCGAACGCCAGTAAAACAAATGTTTTCGACACGGGACATGAAAGTGTCTGAACATTTGTAAAATACCTTCAATTGTTGCATAAACCCGGGCAATCATTTAGAATAATAGCTACAAGGAGAGGTTGACAGCATGGCGGATATTTCCCTGATTACGATGGAGGAGTTCTGCGAGGAAGCCAGAAAGCGGCTGGACGTTGCCGGCGGCTTGAAGTATGCGCTTGTCGCGATGGACATCGATTACTTTAAATTATTCAACGAGCTGTTCGGCCGTGAGGCCGGTGATGCGTGTCTGGAAAACATGGGTGCGCATCTGAAGGAGTTCGTCGATAACGCACACGGCGTTGCGGGCTATGTGGGACGCGATGACTTTGTGGCGCTTGTGCCCTGGTCGCGCGAACAGTATGACGATGTCGAGAAGTACATGTCAAGGCTTGTGGGACAGGATTTCAAAGAGGGCTTTCATCCTTCCATCGGGATTTATGTGATTGAGGATCCGGCGGAGTCAGTCTATACCATGTACGACAAGGCGCTTTTGGCGGTGTCCCGCATCAAGGGCAATTACGCGGAGCATGTGCGGCTGTATGACAATAAGATGCTGGAGCGTTTGCGTGAATCGCACACGATTATGGTGGAGAGCCAGCAGGCAATCAAGAACGACGAGTTCACGTTCTACCTACAGCCCCAGTGTAACATGCACAACGGGCGCATCGTGGGCGCGGAGGCGCTTGTCAGGTGGCCGCACAAGGTGAAGGGTTTTATTTCGCCCGGTTCCTTTATTCCGGTTTTGGAAAAGAACGGCTATGTGGTGGCGCTTGACCGCATGGTCTGGGAGGGTGTGTGCAAGTGGCAGCGCTCGTTGATCGACCGCGGCATCAAGCCGTTGCCGGTTTCCGTGAACATTTCCCGCATCGATTTCTACTTTATGGACGTTGCGGAATTCTTCATTAAGCTCATCGAGAAGTATGACATCCCGGCGGATTTAATCGAGGTCGAGATTACGGAGTCGACCTTTGCGGATGAGTCGGAGAGCATGATGCGCTCCATCGAGCTGTTCCACAAGGCAGGCTTTAAGGTGTTGATGGACGATTTCGGCACGGGCTTTTCTTCGCTCAACATGCTGCGCAAGATCAGCATCGATATTTTAAAGACGGATATGCGGTTTTTGTCGAGCAAGGACGAGACGGAGAGCCGCGGCATATCCATCATGGAATCGGTGTTCAACTTAGCGCGCCAGATCGGTACCCCGGTCATCGCCGAAGGGGCGGAGACCAGAAAACAGATCGACGAGCTCATGGACATGGGCTGCACCTACGTCCAGGGGTATTACTATTACGAGCCCATGCCCATCGAGGAATACGAGGAGCTTTTGACGAACGAGGAAATGTTAGACCGCCGCGGCATCTACTTCCGCAAGGTCGAGCAGTTCCACATCCGCGAATTCCTGGACGAGAACCTCTACTCCGACACGATGTTGAATAACATCCTTGGCGCAATCGCGATTTACGAGCTGCAGGAGGACGGCAAGATCCGGATTTTGAGAATGAACGAGCATTATTATCAGGTGACCGGGAGCGCCGTGATGGATGACGCGGAATACAGGGAGCACCTCTTCCATTACGTGGCGCAGGAGGACGTGGAGGCGCTGTGTGAAATCTTTACGCGTGCGGACGCGAACCCCTTGGCGGGCGGCGACGGAAAGATGCTTTACCACGCGGAGGGCAGTGAGCGTGAGCTGTATGTGCAGGTCTTTTTGCTGAACTCACGAAACGGCAACAAGGTTTACTATGCTTCGCTAAAGCCCGCGACATAAAGAATTCTGATAAAAAAAAGAATTGTAAGACAACCCCGTTATTGTTATACTGGAACAGTAACGGGGTTATTTCATTCAAAGGAAAGAAAGGAGTATTTTTTTATGAGACAGGTTGGTAAGAAACGCTTGCTGGCACTGCTGATGTCTGTTGTGATGGCGATGACGCTGTTCGCCGGAATGACGGTATCGGTGGCGGCAGCAGACCAGGACATCATCGTATTATTCACAAACGATGTACACTGCGGTGTCGATGACAACATCGGCTACGCGGGGTTAGCGCTTTACAAGCAGCAGATGCTTGCAAAGACACCCTATGTGACTTTGGTTGACGCGGGTGACTTTGTGCAGGGCGCACCCATCGGAACCCTTTCGAAAGGCGCATTTATCGTCGACATCATGAATCTTGTCGGGTATGACGTTGTCGTCCCCGGCAACCACGAATTCGACTATGCGATGGATCAGTTCTTTACGCTGAGCAAGCGTACCGCGGTCGGCTTCACGACCTGTAACTTCATTGACTTAAAGACCGGGAACGCGGCGTTTGCACCGTACAAGATGATCACCTACGGTGACACAAAGATTGCGTATGTGGGCATCACGACGCCGGAGAGCTTCACGAAGTCCACGCCCGCGTACTTCCAGGACAAGGCGGGCAACTACATCTACAGCCTGTGCGAGGACGAGACCGGCGAAAGGCTTTACGCGGCGGTACAGCTTGCGGTTGACACCGCGCGTGCGGAAGGCGCGGACATTGTCGTTGCAATCGGACACCTGGGACAGGACGGCACGACCGACCGCTGGAGAAGCGACACGGTCATTAAGAATACGAACGGCATCGATGTGATGTTAGACGGACACTCCCATGAGGAGTATGTTCAGACCGTCAAGAACAAGGACGGTAAGAACGTAACGTTAGCCCAGACCGGAACAAAGCTGAATGCGATCGGCAAGATGACAATCGCAACAAACGGCAGAATCAAAGTCGAGATGGTGAAGGAAGTCAAGGGCGGCCCCGTGGTTGTGACGACGACGGAAGGCGAAGCGAAGACCTACACCGTGCAGCCGGGCGACACCTTAAACAAAATCGCTGCGACACAGCTGGGCGACGCGTCGCAGGTGAGCACCATTCTTGCGATGAATGAGGGCACCATCAAAAACGCGAACCTGATTTATCCCGGTATGGTCTTGAACCTTTCCGGCTCCGCGACAACCGTTGTGAGCGCCGGCAATGTGGATCCCATGACGGATACCTTTGTCAAGGCCCTGCAGGATTCGTTTGAGGCAACCTTATCCCGCAAGATTGGCAGGACAAACGTTGACTTGACGACGAAGAACCCGGCAACGGGCGACCGTCTGGTCAGAAGCGGCGAGACGAATTTGGGCGACCTTGCCGCGGACGCGTATAAAACCATTTTAGAGACGGATATCGGATTCGCAAACGGCGGCGGTGTCCGTGCGGACATCAAGACCGGCGACATCACCTATAAGGATGCGCTTACGGTCTTCCCGTTCAACAACATGGCATGTGTCGTGGAGGCTTCCGGCCAGGTGATTCTGGACGCGCTTGAGATGAGCGCAAAGAATTACCCCGGCGAATCCGGCGGCTTCTTACAGACAGCCGGTCTGACCTACACAATCAATTCCGCCGTGGAATCCAGCGTGGTCGTGGATGAAAAGGGCAACTTTGTCTCCGTGGCGGGCGCCAGAAGAGTCTCTGATGTCATGGTCAACGGACAGCCCATCGATCCGAACAAGACCTATACGATCGGCAGCCACAACTATATGCTGCAGGATGCGGGCGACGGTTACACGATGTTCCAGAACTGCCGCGTGATTCGTGACAATGTCATGCCGGATGTCGATGTGCTTGCGACTTATATTGAGAAGAACTTAAACGGCGTGGTCGGTGATACCTACAAGAACCCGACAGGCACTTCCAGAATCATCATCAAGTAAGCACGGAATGCGGCTGGATGTGAACTTAAACGGCATTACGACGAAACAAGGCCTGCATGACAGAATCAGAAGTATGCTCCCGTTCCCCGGC
>JAFSRL010000050.1 GCA_017446125.1 Lachnospiraceae bacterium | reverse complement strand
ACATGAACGGGGAGGACTCGCTGTTTTTGCACGACTGTCTGCAAAAGGGATGCAAGATCTATCACGTGCCGGAGCTGATCGGGGAGGAGACGCCCGGTCCCTCCACCTGGTTTGACGG
Organism: Lachnospiraceae bacterium; assembly: GCA_017446125.1. Classification (GTDB taxonomy): domain Bacteria; phylum Bacillota; class Clostridia; order Lachnospirales; family Lachnospiraceae; genus Butyrivibrio. Next base: position 12,188 of record JAFSRL010000050.1, on the reverse strand, counting down.
CTATACGGAAAAGTTTTTCTTTGACAGGGGCGTGCTGTATCCGTTTTTGTACGGGAGTCTTTCCCGCTTGATGGCACTGCGGTTTCTGTTGAAGAACCGTAAGGAAATGTGCAGGGAGATTTCCTTAAACAAAGCGTATTCCCTGATGAAGGACGGCATCCGGCAGGGGCACGTCGAAATGAGAAAAGGAAGGGCATCGTGATCGTCTATTTGTTACTGACGGCCTTCGTGCTGCTGACAGCTTTTCAAGTCCGCGCGGAGGAGCAAACTCCATACGGCGCGGTCATCACCAAACAGTATCTTTACAATCGAATCGCGTTTGCCGGCATGTTCCTTGCGCTCTTTCTTGTCTCCGCCCTGCGCATCAATGTGGGCAATGACTACGCGACTTACGTTGAATTCATGCACCGGATCGGTGCGGGCTTTTGGAATTACGTTCCGACGGAGGTCGGGTTTAACGCGCTGACCGCCGCCGTTTACGCGCTTTGCGGGTTCGAAAACTACCTGCTTGTCTTCGCGCTCTTTGCCGCGGCGACCTGCTTTTGTTTTCTCTATGCCATCTTTCGCCTGAGCGACAACATCCCCGTAAGCATCGCACTGTTCATGCTGCTGGGGTATTACTTCCAGTCGATTTCCACCGTGCGGTATTACCTGGCGTTGTCCCTTGCCTTTGTTTGTGTGTATTATGTGCTGCGCGGCGACGCGGTGCGGTTTCTTATTCTGACTGTTTGCGGCGCGTTGTTCCACAAGTCCATGCTGGTGATTTTGGTGCTGTACCCCCTGGCGCGCATCCGCTGGCGGAAGTGGATGTATGTGCTGTTTGCGGTGCTCGCCGTTTCGTGTCTGTTCTTGCAGGACGTTTATTTAAATCTTTTGGTGAAGCTCTATCCCACGTATGAGGACACGGTCTACCTGGAGGGCGGAACGAGCCTTGTGAACATTATCCGCTGTACGGCGGTGCTGCTGTTCGCGTTCTATGCTTACCGCAGCGAACTGTTGGAAAGCGATGACGCGGCGCTGCGCTTTTATTATCACGCAAACCTTATGGCGCTCGCGTTGTATGTGTTCTGTTCGTTTTTGCCCGTCGTCTCCCGGATTGCATATTACTTAAGCGTGACGCAGATCGTTTTTCTGCCCATGATTGTGAACGCGGCGGGGGAACGCTTAGGAGACGGGAGGAAGAAAAAACTGCAGGCGGCGCTGCTCTTATTGGCAGCCTGCTACTTTGTGTTTTACATGCGCGGTGCGGCGGCGGACGGTGTCCGGATCCTGCCGTATCAGACGTTTTTGTTCCATGAGATGCCGCCGATTCTTTCGGAAATGGGGACGCATTGATGAATGTTTTTTTTGATGTGATCATCGTATCCTATAACGCGGGCGAAAAGCTCGTCAAAACACTGCAGAGCGTGCTCGCGCAGGAAGGCGTTGCGGGAAGCGGCGGCATTGATTTCCGCGTCGTTATCAAGGACGGGAATTCAAACGACGGCAGTGTGGCAAGGGCGCGTGAGGTATTGCACACCTATCCGGCACACCTACAGTCCCGCGTTCAGATTCTGACCGGCCTTGACGCGGGAATCTATGACGCCATGAACCTTGCGCTTGACGCGGTGCTTGGTGCGGCGGGGCATGCAAAAAAACAGGAGCATGAAAACGCGCGGCACCTGATTTATTTCATCAACTGCGGCGATACGCTCGCCTCAAGAGACGTGCTGCGCCGCATCGCGGATGCGGTGCGTGCGTTCGAAGAGAAGAACGCGGACCGCAATCACCTCCCCTGCATTTTTTACGGCGACGTGATTGAGGAAAAGACAAAGGAGCGCGTTTCCTCGAATCCCGTGATGGACGACTTTGCCTGTTACCGGCACGTGCCGTGTCACCAGGCATGCTTTTACGATGCCGCCTTGTTTTACAACGAGCGCTTCGACACAACCTTAGCGGTCCGCGCGGACTACGATCATTTTTTGAAAAGCTACTTCACCTACCACGCGATTTGCAAATACGCAAGCCTCGCGGTGGCGAACTATGAGGGCGGCGGGTTTTCCGAAACCGCGGAGAACAAAAAGCGCTCCGCTGCGGAGCACCGCATTGTCCTGCGCCGCTACATGAGCGATGAGACGATCGCGAAATTCGACCGCAGGATGAAGCTGACGCTGCAGCCTTTACGCACTTATCTTGCGGAGAACGAAACGACGGCAAAGTGGTACAACCTCGCGCGGCGCGCCCTGTACCGCGCAAGGAAGGGGAACGGATAATTGATGCGTGTTCTTTGGGTCTGCAACATCATGCTTCCGGCGTACGCCGAAGAAAAAGGCATTTCCCACTCAGACCGTGAGGGTTGGCTGAGCGGCGCTTACGCGCGGATCAAAAAGCACCGCGGCGCGGACAATGTCACATTGGGCGTTTGCTTCCCGGCGGATGTCAACACGAAAGAGGTCATCGACGGTGTTTCGTTCTACACCTTTACGGAAAACCTGCGGACGCCGGAGCATTACGACGCATCAATCGAGACGCGCCTGCGTGAAATTATCAACGACTTTCAACCGGACATGGTGCACATCCACGGCACGGAGTTTCCACACGCGCTTGCGGCGGTCCGCGCCTTTGGCAATCCGGAGAAAACCATCATCAGCATCCAGGGTGTCTGCGCGGAGATTGCAAAGCACTATCTGGACGGGTTGCCGGAGGAGGTCTGCAACACAAGAACTTTTCGCGATAAGGTGCGCGGCGACGCACTGTCAGACCAGAAGCGAAAATTCGAACAGCGCGCGCAGCATGAGGAAGAGGCACTCAAGGGTGTAAAGCATGTAGCGGGACGCACGGCGTTTGACGAGGCGGCCGTAAAGAGAATCAACCCGGACATCACCTACCACAAGGTAAACGAAACCCTTCGGCCCTGCTTTTACAAGGGAAGCTGGGAGGCGCTTGAGGCCATGCCGCACAGCATCTTTCTTTCGCAGGGCGACTATCCGTTAAAGGGCTTCCACGATGTCCTGCGGGCGATGCCGAAGATTCTGGAGGAATTTCCGGACACACAGTTGTATGTTGCCGGCAATTCCTTGATCGGCGGCGGAGATTACAGCGGCTTTGTCCCCCTGCCCTTCCGCATCAGCGGGTACGGAAAGTACTTAAAGCGTCTGATTGCACAAAACCGCCTGGGCGATCATGTGACAATGCTGGGCAAGCTTTCCGCGGAGGAGATGAAGGCGCGTTACCTAAACAGCAACGTCTTCGTGCTTGCCTCCTCCATCGAGAATTCCCCGAACGCGCTCGGGGAGGCGATGCTTCTGGGGATGCCCTGTGTCGCAACAGCGACCGGCGGAATCGTGTCGCTCATGGAATCCGGCAGGGAGGGACTGTTGTACACACCGGGCGATGTTGACGCGCTTGCGGAGGCTGTTATCCAGATTTTTTCGGAAAAGGTGATTGCGCTTGTATATGCGGACAACGCGCAGAAGCGGGCACGCGTCACACACGACGCGAAGGAAAACGAAGCGGCGCTTTTGCAGATGTATCACGCGGTGATGAAGGACGGATAAGATGAGAGTGACACTGGTTTCCAATTACATCAATCACCATCAGATACCGTTTTGCGAAGCCTTGATGCGGCAAGCGGATACGGAGGTGACGTTCATCCAGACGATGCCCATGGAAGAGGAGCGCACCGCGATGGGCTGGGGCGTTGATGTGAAGACGCTGCCTTATGTGAAGCTCTTCTATGAGCGGGAGAGCGAGTGCCGGGCGCTGATTGCGGAAAGTGACGTGGTAATCCTTGGCTGGACGGACCGGTTCGACATCGAGAAGGAACGCTTGGAGAGCGGAAAGCTCACCTTCCGCTTAAGCGAGCGGATTTACCGCGAGGGGCAGTGGAAGATGATTTCCCCGCGCGGTCTCATTCGAAAATACAAAGAACACTTCCGTTACAGGAAGACGCCGGTTTACCTTCTGTGCGCGGGTGCGTATGTCGCAAGCGACTTTCACCTGATCCGCAGCTATCCGGACAAGATGCTGCGCTTCGGGTATTTTCCGCCGTTTTTGGAATACGATGAGGCTGCCGTCACAAAGATGAAGTCCGCACCGGACGGCACCGTACGGATGCTGTTTGCCTCCCGCATGCTTTCCTTGAAGCGACCGGACTATGCGATCCGTGTACTGAAGTCCTGTCTGGATGCCGGGTTCAAGACCCATCTTGACATGGTGGGGGACGGACCGCTGTTGGAGGAAATGAAGGCGCTTGCAAGCGAACTGCAGGTGACGGACGCGGTGACGTTTCACGGGATGCTTCCGCCAAAGGAGGTGCGCAACATGATGGAGCAAGCGCACATTTTCCTGTTTCCGAGCAACGGCTTAGAGGGCTGGGGCGCGGTCGTAAACGAGGCGATGAATGCCGCCTGCCTGGTCGTGGCGTCGAATGAAGCGGGTGCGGTTCCGTATCTGTTGCGGGAAGGCAGGAACGGATTGATCTTTCATGACGGGAGCTTTACAGATTTTGCAGAACAGGTAAAATATGGTATGGTGCATGAGGACGAGCGGGACGCGATAGGACGCGCTGCGTACCGCACCATCGCGAAGCACTGGAACGCGGAAAAAGCGGCGGAGAATTTTCTGCGGTTTTGTAACGACTGCTTTGCGGGGAAGGGCGCACAGTTTGCCGCGGGGGGAGAACCCATGAGCAAGGCGCACGTCCTTCGCCCGGAATAAAATAGAAGAAAGAGGAAGTACGGTGGAAAACGCATACAAAACAGACAAACGGATCCATGGGTTATTCCTGCTGATAGCGGCAGCCTTGGGCGCTGCGGCACGGTGGGTGATGTTTGACATACAGTCCGGGGATTACATGTCCTTTCTGGCGAACTGGATGGAGGAGTGCACAAAGGCGGGCGGCTGGAGCTACATCGCAATCGACCCCTTGCGCAGCGAATTAAGCACCTTCAATTACAGCGTCGGTTATCAGTATGTCATCTGTCTGCTGGCGATGCTGCGCGGGACGCTTCCGGATCTTTACTTAATCAAGATTGTATCGGTGATTTTCGATGTGCTGTGCGCCGCGGCGGCGTACGGCATCGTGCGGCTTGTCACGGAGAATGACAAGCGCAAGGCGTGCGTTGCCTTTGCGGTGGTGCTCGCAATGCCCACAACGGTCATGAACTCCGCGGCCTGGGCACAGGCGGACAGCATCTACTCGTTCTTCCTGTTGATGAGCCTGTACTTTCTGTTAAAGGAACGTCCCCTGTGGACCTGGGTATTCTTCGGCCTCGCCCTGGCATTCAAGCTGCAGGCGATTCTCTTCCTGCCGTTTTTGATCATCGCGTGGCTGTTGAAGAAAACGGAGCTGCTCTACATTTTTGTCGCCGCCGTTGTGTATGTGCTGAGCATGGTGCCGGCATACTTGATCGGGCGGCCCGTGTATTCTTTGATTGAGGTTTACACCGCGCAGGTGGAGCTCTACACACAGCTTTCGATGAACTACCCCAACATCTACACCGTAATCCCTGACAACATCGACGTGTACATCCAGCAGATGCTGATTCCCGCGGGCGTGATTCTGACCGTATTTTTGTTCGTGATACTGGCGTATATCTGTTACACGAAACGGTTCGCGGTGACGAAGCTCTCCCTTTTGACGCTTGCGGTCTTTACGTTTGAGCTGGCGGTTTTCTGCCTGCCGGTGATGCATGAGCGCTACGCGTACGCGGCGGGTGTGATGGCGTTTTTATACGGCCTGACCGGCAGAAGACGTTTCGCGGCGGCGGTCTTTATCGAGGCGCTCACGATTGCGACGTATGCGCGGTTCTTATTCAGCTCCACCGTGATTAAGCTTTACCCGCTGGCTGCGGTGCTGCTGCTCATCATTTTGTTTATCGCTGCGGATCTTTGGACGCAGATGCAGATACCGGAAACGGAGGAAGAGGACGTGGACGGAACGGAACACGGCTACATTTCGGAAGCCGCGGCGCATGGCGTGCCCCGTGTGTCGGACGTTTCGCAGGCATTGTCGGAAGGAAAGGACCTGCAGTTAAAGCCGCAGGAGGGTGACGCGCCGGAGGATGTATTGACGTTCCCGGAGGAAGCCGTACCGACACTGGACGCGATTGTTCCGCAACAGGAGGAGGCACAGGCTGTGAGTGCCGCGCCCGGTACGGACCGGGACCGAACGCAGCCGGAACAGACGACGCAGGCGTTTCACGCGCCGACCCTGGAGGAGCTGTTCGGAGCGGAATACGCGACGGACAAGGACGCGAACTGATTGGCGCGTTTCCTCTGATTACAGTCATCGTTCCGGCTTATAACACGGAAAACTATATCAGGCGCTGCGTGGAATCGATTGTCGCGCAAACCTACCCGAAGGAGTGGATGGAGATCATCATCGTGGATGACGGGTCGACGGACTCCACGGGTGCGATTGCGGATTCGCTTGCCGCGGAGCACGAGAACGTCATCACGATTCATCAGGTGAACGGCGGCTCGAGCAAGGCGCGCAATGCGGGGCTGAAGATTGCACGCGGAGAGTATGTCGGGTTTGTGGACAGTGACGATTACATCGCGCCCGCGATGTATGAGGAGCTGGTGCGTGCCATCGAGCGCGGCGGTGTCATGATGGCGCAGACAGGACGCGACGAAATCGCGGAGGATTACAGCCGCCTGCCGGACGTCGTTAAGATTCCGGACAAGGCGAAGCTTGCAGGGAACGAGGCGTTTTTACGTTCGCTTTTGTTGCACCGCGGCGATGCGTCGTTTTGCACAAAGCTGACCAAGCGCACGCTGTTTAAACAGGCGGGGCTCTTTCCGGGCGGTGAGTTAAACGAAGACTTCCACCTGCTCATCAAGATGCTGCGCAAGGTGGACAAGATCGCAATCGTGCCGTACCGGCGCTACCACGTGTATTACCGGCCCGGCAGCAATTCCAGACGCGCGAAGCACGAGCGTGACCGCTTCCCGCAGTCGTACACGGACTGCGTAAAGAACGCGGACCTCGCCATGCGGATTGTGAAGCGCGATTTCCCGCTTCTTTTGCAGGAGGCAGAGCGGTTTGCGATTTACCAGCGGCTGGAGTATTTACTGCACATCCCCGTGCGCTTGATGACACCGGAGAATTCGTTTTATAATGATGTGGTGCACTACTTACGGGAGCATTTGGCACAGGGGTTGCGCAATCCGTATTTGAGCGCGAAGGACAAACGCAACCTGACGCTGCTTACACCTTCCCCGCGGGCGGTGCGCATGGCGCATGCGAAGGCAAAGGGACTTTGATGAACAACGAACGCTACCGGCATGAATTGAAATACATTGTTTCCGAGGCGGAGCTGTGCGCTCTGCGTGCCAGAATCAAGGGCATCTTACGACCGGACCCGCACGCGGATGCAACGGGCCGTTATCAGGTGCGCAGCATCTATTTTGATGACCTTGAGAACAGCGCGTATTACGAAAACGAAAACGGCGTGGCGGTGCGCAGCAAGTGGCGCATCCGCTGCTATAACGGATCGGATGAAGTCATCTCTTTGGAAAACAAGAGAAAGGATGCGGCAATGACGCAGAAGCTGTCGTGCGCATTGACGAGACAGCAGTTCGACGGGATTATGGACGCGGCCGGTACATCAAAGACCGCAGCGCTTTTGCGTGACGCGCATCAGAATGACCCCGTGCTCAACCGTTTTCTGACGGAGCTTGCCACAAAGCCTCTTAAGCAAAAGGTGATTGTGCAGTATGAGCGGGAGCCGTATTTCTTCCCGTCGGGGAACGTGCGGGTGACCTTCGACCGCCTGATCACATCGTCCAAGGCGTATGACGCGTTCTTTTCCGGGGAGTTAAAGGGGCGCCCCGTGATGCCGGCAGGCAGGCAGATGATGGAGGTTAAGTACGACGATTATCTTCCGGATCACATTTACCATGCGATCCAGTTGCGCTCGATGCGCATTGAGACATTTTCAAAGTATTACTTAAGCAGGAGGTATGCAGGATGAGTTTTTCGGATGTATTCAAACGCTCTTTTCTGGAGGGCTATTCGACGGTTGAGCTGGGCACGAAGCAGATCATCGTCGTCATGATCATTACTTCGGTGCTCGCGCTCTATATTTACGCGTGCTACCGTGTACTGACCAGAAGAACGTTCTATTCCAGGAATTTCAACATCTCGCTTGCCGCGATGGCAATCATCACGGCGGCAATCATTTTGACAATCCAGTCGAGCGTGGTGGTTTCCCTTGGTATGGTGGGCGCGCTGTCCATCGTGCGTTTCAGGACCGCGGTCAAGGATCCCATGGATCTGGTCTTCTTATTCTGGTCGATCAGCGTGGGCATTATCTGCGGCGCGGGGCTTGCGGAAATCGCGGTAATCTCCTCACTGGTGGTGACGGTTTTGGTCTTCTTGCTCGACCGGCTGCCTGTTGCGAAGGCGCCCATGATTCTGGTCGTGAATGCACAGGGCGTGGACGCGGAAGAACTGGAGAAGACGGTGACAACGGCAATCGGTGCGCATGACGGACATTTTGTCGTGAAGTCCAGAAACCTTTCCGGGGAAGCCTGCGATTTGGTCATCGAGCTGCGCGTGAAGGACGGCGCTGCGCTGACAAAGGAGCTGTCGGGCGTCGACAGCGTAAACGGCGTCTCCTTACTGAGTCATGACGGTGAAGTCACGTTCTGAGAAACTGATCTTTGCGGCGATTGTTCTGACCCTGCTGATCGTGCAAGTATATTTCGCGCACGGTAAGCAGGGTTTTCATGAGGACGAGTTTTATTCTTTTTTTTCCTCCAACCGCACGGCGGGTCTGTTTACGCCGGACAGGGAGTGGGTGGAAACGGAATCCATCCGCAACGAGTTTGTGGTCCTGCCGGGCGAGGGCTTTCGCTTTGCACTGATTAAGGAAATCCAATCCTGGGATGTGCACCCGCCGCTTTACTATCAGGCTTTGCATGCGGCGTGCTCGTTGTTCCCCGGGGTCTTTAGCAAATGGATCGGGATCTTGGTGAATCTCATCGCGTTTTGTTTCAGTCTGATTCTGATGGAGCACATCGCAAGGGGGCTGCGCGTACCCTTTGTACTCAGGCTGTTTTTTCTTGTGCTTGCGGGCTGCAACCCCGCGATTGTTTCCGTCAACCTGTTTCTGAGAATGTATGCGCTGCTTACCCTGTGGGCGCTTCTGTTGTGCTGTTTACACCTGCGGCTGGGAACGGAGCAGGACAACAAAAAGCGCGTGTGGTGGTTTGCCCTGATTGCGTTTTGTGACCTGTGTGGGTTTCTGACGCATTACTATTATTTGATCTTTGCGGTCTCTTTGTTCGCCGGATGGACGATTGTATGTTACCGGAACAGAACAAACGAAGCGGGAAAGCAGGTGCTTCGTACGTGGTGCATTGCTGCCGCTTCGCATGCGGCGGGCTTTGCCGCGGCGGTCATTGCCTACCCTGCCGCACTCACACACATCCTGCGCGGCTACCGCGGAAGGGAGGCGGCGGAAGCCTTCTTTTCGTTGTCAAACCTCTTTGAACGGACGGTCTTTTTTGCGGGTGTTTTGTGGCGCATCTTCTTTGCGCGGGGGATGCTCGTCGCGGTGCTGCTCATTGCGGGAGTCGTGCTGCGGTATCGGGTGAAGGCACAGCCGCGGGAGACTTCTTCGGCGGAGAAGGATAAGACGCTTCACAATGCAATCCTGATGTTTGGGGTGACAATCCTTTTGTACTCGCTTGCGGTGACAAAGTCTGCGCTGCTGTTGGGAGACACCTCCATCCGTTACCTTGCGCCCGTACTGCCCCCAGCCTTGTTGCTCTTTGTTTTGATTCTGATGCGCTTTCTGCGGCGGAAAAACGCGTTACCGGATACCGCCGGCATGTGCCTGCGGGAACTTTCTCTTCTTGCGCTTCCGGTGCTGTGTCTTTCTGGTGGCAGCATCCTGTTTCGTTATCCGGAGAATGCAGAACGTATCGCCTTTGACGATGCGCACAAAGATGCTGCGGTTGTCATCGCGTACAATGAGGAAAGCACGGAGCGCATCTGGTGGATTACGGATCACATCCTGCGGTTTGACCGTGTGTATTTCTTGAAGGAACAGAACACGGCACCCATTACGGACGCAGTGCTTTCCAATGCGGAGGAACTCCTGGTCTTTGCCGCGGATGAGGAAAACGTTGAGGCGCAGCTCAAACAGCTTTCGGCCCTGCCCGGAAGCGGAGCGAAACAGGAGCGGACAATCACAAAGCAGTGGCAGCGCGATATGTGGACGCTGTACCGGATTCACTGATATGGTATACTATACGAAGTGCTGCAGAAAGAAGAGCGCATGCTGCGCGGGAAGGAAACGATATGATTCGTAAGACTGTGAACGTGGAACGGGAAAAGCCGCAGGGCGGGGAAGGCACTGTGCTTGTGAAGAACATCATCTCGAAGGAGGAATTCTGCGGTAAGGGCAGGATGTTCGCGCATGTCGTGCTGCCGCCGAAGACGTCGTTCGGCTTCCACCGGCATGTGGGTGAGACGGAGCCGTTTTATATCATTAAGGGCGCGGGCGAATTCACCGACAACGACGGCAGTGTGACGAAGGTTGTTCCGGGCGACTGCTGCATCATTTCGGAAGGTGAGGCGCACGCGATTGCAAATCCGTTTGACGAGGACCTGGAGCTGATTGCCATGATTTACAACACCGGCGACGACGAGGGGCACTCCGAGACCCTGAACGGGTAAGCTTCTGCGACGAATTCCATGCAACAGGGGAGGGAACGGATCAAATACATTACCGCGGTGGTGCTCTACGGCACCATCGGTTTATTTTTGCGTTTTGTTCATGTGCCCAGCGAGTTCGTCGCGATGTGCAGGGGTGCGATTGGTTCGGTATTCATTCTGTTGTATCTGAAGACAAGACACCAAAAGCTCGACGCGAAGGTCATCCGTGAAAACCGTTTTCTGCTGATTCTCTCCGGCGTGCTTTTGGGGCTGAACTGGATTTTTCTGTTTGCCGCCTACACGACAACGACCGTGGCAATCGCAAGCCTTTGCAACTACATGGCGCCCATGATTGTGATTGTGGTCGCGCCCTTTGTCCTGCGGGAGAAAATCGCGGCGCGCAAGATTCCCTGTGTCCTTGCGGCGCTTTTGGGAATCATCTTAGTGTCCGGTGTCTTTGGCGGGGAGAGCGGGAATCCGAAGGGGGTGTTCCTGGGGCTTCTCGCAGCGCTTTGCTTTGTCGGGATTGTTTTGTGCAACCGCTCCATGAAGGACGTTTCCCCCATGGAGCGTTCCGTTGTGCAGCTTGCGGTCTCATGTCTGACAATCCTTCCCTATGTGCTTGCGGTCAACCGCAATACGCTCATCTCCTTCGATGTGCGTTCCGTCGCGATCATTTTGATGCTGGGTATCGTGCACACGGGCTTTGCCTATGTGCTCTACTTCAGCGGCATGGCGACGCTGCCGGTGCAGACGGTGGCAATCTGGGGATACTTGGAGCCCGTCGTGTCGGTCTTGTGTTCCTTCTTTTTCCTGCATGAGCCCATGGGGCTTGCGGGGTGGATCGGTGCGGCGCTCATCATCGCCGCCGCGGTTGTGAGTGAGTTGCTGTAAGAGATTGCTTGTCTTTCGGAACACCCGCCTTTCGGAAGTGATTGACTTGACCGGCTAAAATCAGTATAATCTTAATTGCGCTCTGTTTGGAATCCCCCATTTGGTGTGGTCGCCGGGGCGTATTGCAGAGGTACTCAAGTGGTCCAAGAGGTGGCACTCGAAATGCTATAGGCCGGTCTCCGGTGCGTGGGTTCGAATCCCACCCTCTGCGCTCCCTAAGGGTTTCGGGGTTTTTGACACTCACGAAACCCTTCTGTGAATGATGTACCATAATTGACAAAATTGACTGTTTGAGCTCTAATATAAAAGGTGTCGGGTAACCGACATGGGCTGGTCGAAAGATCTTGGTCCAACCGAATGGGCGGGGAGTCCCCCCGCCGTTTTCTTTGGGGAATTTTATGCGAGAACTCAGTATTTTTGTTGATGAGAGCGGTGATTTTGGCAAATATGCAAAACACTCACCCTATTATGTGCTTACCATGGTATTTCATGATCAAGGAGTGGACATTACCAGTCAGCTCCGAATTCTTAATGATGCACTACAGAAACGAGGCTTTGAGAATAGTGCTGTACATACCGAGCCATTGATTCGTCGCGAACCACCTTATCAAAACCTTGTCCCTGATGAACGGCGCGCCCTCTT
>JAFSRL010000049.1 GCA_017446125.1 Lachnospiraceae bacterium | reverse complement strand
TCGCCTTCTCTATGAGGCTGCTAATCACCTTGTAGGTCTTAAGCTGCTTTTGAGACAATGTAATTACACCTTCTTTCATGTCATATAGGGTGACATTTTCTCAAGTGAACTACAAGGTGACATTATCACAAGTTAACAACAGCGGGATGCACGCCACACTTGACGCGCATGTTAAGAAGTGCTAACATTAGAAACTGATATGAAGAAAACGACGGACACAACTGTATACGGCAGCAACTTTATGTTTAACGCTTATTATTTTGGAGGCTTTTATGTTAAGTCTTCGACGTCTTTGGTTGCCCGTAGATAGGTTGTGAACGTAACGCAAGGGAATTTAAAGCGGTTCTGCCTGGAGGGCGGGGCCGCTTTCATTTTGGAAACGCTCCCGCGCCGGGGAGAGAGGCGATGCGGAAAGGAGAGACATCATGATCGTCGTATTAAAGAACAAGGTAGAGGAAGAACAAAAGAGGCAGCTCATCGAATGGCTGGAAGGGCAGGGCGTCAGAACCCATCTTTCGGAGGGTGAGTTTTCGACCATCATCGGGCTGGTTGGCGATACATCCGCCATTGACATGCCGCTCATCGAGAGCATGAGCATTGTGGAAAGTGTGAAGCGCATCTCGGATCCCTTCAAGCGCTGCAACCGCAAGTTCCATCCGGACGACACCATCGTCGACGCGGCGGGCATTAAGATCGGCAAGGGCAATTTCTGCGTGATGGCGGGGCCCTGCTCCGTGGAATCAGAGGAACAGATCACCGGAATCGCGGAATCCGTGAAGGCGTCGGGAGCGTTGATGCTGCGCGGCGGCGCGTTCAAGCCCAGGACCTCGCCCTACGACTTCCAGGGAATGGGCGGGGAAGGCTTAGAGCTTTTACGCAAGGCAAGGGAAAAGACAGGCCTTCCTATCGTCTCGGAGTGCATGGGCGTGAGTGATTTAGCGCTATTCGAGGATGTGGACATCATCCAGGTGGGCGCCAGGAACATGCAGAACTTTGAACTCTTAAAAGCGCTCGGCAAGGTGAAGAATCCGATTCTCTTAAAGCGCGGCCTGGCGAATACCTTAAAGGAGTTTTTGATGAGCGCGGAGTACATCATGGCGGGCGGCAATGAAAACGTCATCCTCTGCGAGCGCGGCATCCGCACCTTTGACGACTACACGCGCAACACGTTAGACCTTGCGGCGGTTTCCATGCTGCGAGAGCTGACGCACCTGCCCATCGTGGTCGATCCCTCACATGCGACCGGTATCGCGAGGCTCGTCCCGCCCATGGCGCTTGCGGCAACCGCAGCCGGCGCGGACGGTCTCATCATCGAAGTGCATAACGATCCGGTACACGCCTTAAGTGACGGCGCGCAGTCGCTGACACCGGAGCAGTTCGCGGATCTGATGGTGCGGATTAACAAGGTCAGGGAAGTTGTGGCATAAGGAGAGACAGCATGGAATTAACAGACTATCGGAACAAAATCAATGAGATTGATGAAGAGATTATAAAACTGTTCACGGAGCGGATGGACGTTTCGACAAAGATTGCGGCATATAAAAAAGAGAACGGACTGCCGGTTTTGACGCGGCAAGGGAACGCGAAAAGTTAAACGACGTGGAGAGCCGTCTGCCGGACGGATTGAAGGATTACGGACTGTCGTTGTATTCGCTGCTCATGGACCTGTCGAAAAACTACCAACGCAGTGTCCTGAGCGACGCGCACATACAGTCCGCCCGGATCCGCAAGGCGATGGAGGAGACACAGGAATTGTTTCCGGAGAAAGCGACCGTTGCGTGCCAGGGTGTTGAGGGCGCGTATTCGCAGGCGGCGTGCGACAGGCTCTTCCGCCTGCCGAATGTACTGTACTTTCAGACCTTTGACGCGGTGTTTGGCGCGATTGAAAAAGGGCTGTGCCGCTACGGCGTGATCCCGCTCGAGAATTCCAGCGCGGGAAGCGTGAACGAGGTCTATGACCTGATGATGAAGCACAACTTCAGCATCGTGCGCAGTGTGCGCGTGAAGGTGGATCATAACCTGTTGGTAAAACCGGGAGTTGCGCTTTCGGATATTAAGGAGATCTATTCGCATGAGCAGGCGATCAGTCAGTGCAGTGCGTTTCTGGAATCACTGAAAGACGTAAAGATCATTCCGTATGAGAATACCGCGATGGCGGCGGAGCTCGTCGCGAAGAGTGACAGGCGTGATATCGCGGCAATCTCCTCGAGAAACTGCGCGGGGCTCTACGAGCTCGAGGTTTTGCAGGAGAATGTGCAGAACAGCGGCAACAATTATACGCGGTTCATCTGTATCTCCAAGGATCTTGAAATCTATCCGGGTGCGGACAGGACGTCGCTGATGCTCGTCCTGCCGCATACGCCGGGGGCATTATATAAGGCGCTGTCCGGATTTTACGCGCGTGGCGTGAACATTAACAAGTTAGAGTCGCGGCCGATCCCGGAGCGGAATTTTGAATTCATGTTTTACTTTGACGTGGAGAGTTCGGTGTACGCGCCGCGGTTTGCGGAGCTGATGGATGACATGGAGAATCTGTGCGAGGAGTTTGTATACCTCGGCAGCTATACGGAGATCGTATAAGAGGATTGAGCCGGAAAGGAGGGTGAGGCACGATGCGTGACGCTAAGATTGAATTAAAGATACCGACCATTAAAGACCGGGAGGGATTGAAGGCGATGTGCAATGCGGTGGACCGTACGTACCGCACGTACCGCCTGCCCTAT
>JAFSRL010000048.1 GCA_017446125.1 Lachnospiraceae bacterium | reverse complement strand
CTTCTGCACTTTCCGTTGCGGCTGCCATCATTGCGTCAATGTCGATTTCTTCTACAGGGACTTCCTCGACCGGTGCGGTCTCTTCCATGGTGGGGAGTTCAGACAACTCCTCCATAACGGGAAGGTCGGGAACTTCGTCCATGACAGGGATATCGGAAGCTTCTTCCATAGTGGAAAGGTCTGGCACCTCTTCCATAACGGGAAGGTCAGGGACTTCGTCGAGGACCGGAAGGTCAGACACCTCCTCCGTCGGCTCCGCCGACACCTCCCCCTCAAGGGGAAGGTCTGTTGTGGCAGCTTCCGCGCTTTCGGTGGCGGCTGCCATCATTGCATCGATGTCGATTTCCTCTACAGGGACGTCAGTTGTGATGGCTTCTGCACTTTCCGTTGCGGCTGCCATAAGGGCGTCAATGTCAATCTCTTCTACAGGGACTTCCTCGACAGGTGCGGTCTCTTCCATGGTGGGAAGGTCGGGAACTTCGTCCATGACAGGGATATCGGAAACTCCTTCCATGGTGGGAAGGTCGGGAACTTCGTCCACCACATCCGGTATCACGAATTCGTCCGCAGAGAGTTCGGGCTCCACGGAAATGGCGCTCATTGCGGCGATTTCTTCAGGGGTCAGGTTAGAGCCGCTACCCGTGGGGATGTCGGTGACTTCTTCGACCGGCGGGACTTCGTCCATGACAGGGAGGTCTGACACCTCCCCCGTCGGCTCAGCCGACACCGTCTCATCAAGGGGAGTGTCTGACACCTCCTCCGTCGGCTCCGCCGCCACCTCCCCCTCAAGGGGAAGGTCAAGAGTAGTATCTTCCACCGCCTGCTCCGCGACTTCTTCCGCGGCGGCGATTTCCATGTCGATCTGCTTTTCTTCCTCGTCGCGAAGGTCGACGCTATCCGGATCCGCGCCCACGGTAAAATGAGGAAGCTCCGCCACATCCGGCAGTCCTTCCATCTGTTCCGCTCTCTCACGCAGGCTTTCATCCACGATGATGCCGGCGTCAGACTTCTGTAAGAGCTCCGCAATCTCCTTTTCCGCGGCGTCCTCGGATTCCTTCAGCATATCCTCAAGGAGCTGGTTGGTGTCCGGCTTCTTGGGACGCTTCGCATCGGGTCCGAAGCGCTCGTTTAACTCCGTCGCAAGATCCCGCTTGGGAGCCGTCTGTGTCATCTGCTGCAGGAGGCTCTCTAAATATTCTTCATTCTGACTTTTCATTTACACACCACAACAAACAAAACCCTCATAAATGGTAAAACTCCCTTTATAAAAACAGTTCGCCTGATTTTATAAAGGGAGTCGTATTCGTTTCGAATCTTATTCTTCCTTGATGCCCACCAACTCGTCTACCGTGTTGACCAGGCTGCCGATCTCCGGCTTGCTTAACTGTCTGTCCGCTCCTAACGTCTCCCCCTTTCTGCGCATCTCTTCGTTGATCAAAGAGGAGAAGATGATGAGCGGTACATGCTTGATGTCGTTGTCACTCTTTACCAGCTTCGTTAAGCGGTGGCCGTCCATGATGGGCATCTCGATATCGGTGATGATGCACTGCACATTCTTTTCAAGCGATCCTTCATTCTTGCACTTCTCGATGTAGTCGTATGCAAGCTTTCCGTTTTCGAAGTTCTTGACGTTATCGTAACCGGCCTTGTTTAACGAGCTCACGATCAGCTTGTTCAAAAGCGCGGAGTCTTCCGCCAGGACAATCGGTACGGAGTTGCGGTCGCGCGGTCCGATATCCTTCAACTGCTCCATGTTCAGACCGGTATTCGGGTTGATGTCGGAAACGATCTTCTCAAAGTCAAGGATGATGAGCAGCCGGTCCTCGTACTTGATGATACCGGTCGCAACACTTTCCTCCGCCTTTGAAATCGTCGCATTCGGCTTGATGATATCAAGCCACGACACACGGTGAATGCCCAAAACCGCGTCCACGTGGAACGCGATGTCCAGCTTGTTGAAGTTGGTAATGATAAAGAGCCCGCCCGGCTTACTGGTACCGCGCTGTAAGCAGTTTCTTAAGTCGATTGCCGTAATCATCGCATCACGAGGCATGAAGATGCCTTCAATGCTCGGATGCGCATTCGGCACCGGCGTTACTTCCATATAATTGATGATTTCTTTGGTTTTCGCGACATTAATTGCATATGCGTGATCGCCAATGGTAAACTCCAGTATTTCCAGTTCATTTGTACCACTGTCTAACAGAATATTTGTTTCCATGTATCAGCCTCCAAATAAAGTTTGTGTGCTAATTCTACTTAAATTTACCATAATTGTCAGAAAATATCAAGAGTTTTTCCGAAATTTTTTTAATTTTATTTAATTTTAGTTCAAAGTTGCAGACTGTTCCTTCCCGTCATATTTTGCATGAAGCCGGATGGAATTAATCTCTCTTGACGTATCCTCCGAAACCTCGACCACCAGACAGGTGCTTATGCGCTCACCGGGCTCTAACGTCCGGCTCACGGTGCTCAGATCGTCCTCTAAAATTGTCGGGCGGTACCTGCCAAAGCCCACCTCATTGATGAACAGTCGAAATACCGGATCCTCCGTCACCATATCAATCGTCAATGGCTCATCCGTCGGATTTTCCAGCGCAAAATCAAGCACCAGAAGCTTATTCCCAAGCTCCGCGCTGATGATTACGTCCGTCATCTCCAAGGGATAATAGTTATAGACCGCATAACCGTTGTACATCACGGTCATTCCGTTTGAAAGCGTCTGCTTGTCGCCCTGGGAAACCTCGACGCTGTTTGCGCTCGCTTCACCCGCTTCGCCTTCCTCTCCTTCTTCGCCCTCCAACACCTCGCCCTCAGGCACTTCAGGCGCTTCCGGCACTTCCTCTTCTCCTTCCGTCAACTGCGCAACCTCCGGAATCGATGCTGCCGCAGAAGACTCCGGCGTATCTCCCGACAAAATGGGCGAGGACGAAACCATTTCCTCCGGCAGCGCGTCGACCCCTTCCACCGGATGCGAAGGCTCCAAATACGTCAGCTTTTTCACGCCGTTGTTGGAATACTTAAGCAGAAGACCCGCGGAATACTCCACAACCTGATTGTACTGTTCATCGGTCAGGTTCGGATACGCGCCGCAGCCGCTCAAGCTAAGGGACGCCATGATTGCCGCACAGATGCCGGCAACACGCAACGATTGTTTTTTCATTTGATTCCCTCCGTTTACCCTCATATCGGTTCAGGCTTTCTCAAGCTCAAACCAGAATGCCACGCCGTTTTCATAATTGGTCAGGCCGTAGGCTTCGTGCATGGATTCCATGATTGCCTTTACGATGGAAAGACCCACACCGCTTCCTCCGTAGGCTCTGGTTCTTGCCTTGTCCACCTTATAGAACTTATCCCAGATCCGTTCAATGCTCTCCTCCGGAATGGGCTGCCCGGAATTGAAGAAGCTGACACGGACCTTGCTCTTGACCTCGTCCACGCAGGTGATTGCCTTAATCTCAATCACCTTCTCCCCCTCCACATGGTTGACCGCGTTCTGGAAAAAGTTCTGAATCACTTCTTCCACCGCGAACTGGTCCGCCCATACATAGAGAGGCGATTCCACCGTGAGCAAAACGCGCGCGGAAACACTCTTCGTTAATATATCGGCGGATTTTGCGAAAGTCTGAAGCATTTCCGCCAAATCAAAGCGCTCAAAGGTCATGGGCTCCTCGCCGCTTTCCAACTGCGTCAACGTCATTAAGCGCTTGACCATCGTATTCATCTTTTCCGCCTCATCCTCGATGACCTCGCAGTAATAGGTCCTGCTCTCCTCGTCATCGCTGATGCCTTCCCTGAGTCCCTCCGCATATCCGCGAATCAAAGCAATCGGTGTTTTCAATTCATGCGAGACATTCGCGAGGAACTCTCTTTGGCGGCGTTCGCTCTTTGTCTTTTCCTCAATGTCCTGCTGCAATTCATAGTTCGCGGTCTTCAAGTCGGAAAGCGTGCGCTCGAGCGTCTCCGAGACCTCGTTCATGTTCATGCCCAGCGCATCGATTTCCACCTTTCTGCTCGGGACATACTTGCTTTCAAAGTTCAGCTCCTTCATCTGCTCGGAGATTGCTGTGAGCTCCAAAATGGGCTTCGCCGCCTTCTTCGAAAGCACCACCGCCACAATCAACCCCATCGCCATCGTAAACAGACCCACCATAATCAGGTAACGGTTCGCGAGCTGAACGGCGGTCTTCATGGATTCCAGCGGCGAGATGATCAAAAACATCTCATCGTTTTGCAGCACGCCGAACGCTTCCATATACTGCGTGTTGTTGCGCACGTTCAAAATCTGGCGGATTACAAAATCTTCGCCGCGTTCAATCTCCGCAATCAGCTCCGTCGTCCTGTCGTCCTCGAAGGTAAACAGGTTCCGCCACATCCGGTTTAACAACTGCGGGTCGTCGTGCGAGGCGATGATTGTCGCGGAGTCCGCGTCCACAACCAGGATGTCAATGTTGTTGCGCTCGCAGAGCCTGGTGAAGTTCGCGTCTTCGCCCAAATCCGCAAGGGTGTCACCGGCACTCGCCTCATTCAATTCCTCATACGCACGCAGGATGGTGCGGTGCTTCTGATTGTAATAATACCGTTCCAAAAACGCTGCATTCAACGCGAGTGTCAAAAGAACCGTTCCGGCAACCACAAGCGTGATGACAATCATATAGGTTGCCCTGAGGGAATAAGAACGCTTAGGTTTCAAACTTATACCCCATGCCCCAGATGGTCTTGATGCACTCGCCCTTATCGCCCAGCTTTCCACGCAGCTTCTTCACATGCGTATCAATCGTCCGGGCGTCGCCGAAGTAGTCGTAGTCCCACACATTGTTTAAGATATTTTCGCGGGACAGTGCAATCCCGTGGTTCTCCATGAAATAGGTCAACAGTTCAAACTCCTTGTAGCTGAGTTCCACTTCCTTCCCGTCGATGTGCACGTTGTGCGCCGCCTTGTTGATTTCAATCCCGTTGTAGGAAAGGACCTGTTCCGTTTCCATCTTACCGGAGCGCCGCAAGATCGCCTCCACGCGGGCAACCAGAATCTTGGGGGAAAACGGTTTGGAAATATACTCATCCGCGCCGGTGTCAAAGCCCTGCAATTCGTCCTGCTCGTCGGAACGCGCAGTAAGCATGATTACAGGAATGTCAGAGGACGAACGGATTTCGCGCAGAACATCAAACCCGTTCACCTCCGGCATCATCACATCCAAAACAATGAGTGCCAGATCCTTTTCCGCGTAAAAAATATCAAGCGCGTCCTTCCCGTTCTCCGCTTCCAAAACGGTGTAGTTACTGCGTGTGAGAAAATCCCGCACGAGCTTGCGCATTCTGCTTTCATCATCCACCACTAAGATTTTAAGCCGTTCCATGTTGTCTCTCCCTGTAAAGCTGTCTTATCCGGCATTTCAAGTTCACTGGTTTGTCGCTTCGACGCCCGGACGGATGCCCAGCTCGGACTCCTTTTCCCGAACGGCCGCCTCGCGTTCCTTCAACTGTTCTTCCCAGGATGCATACTGGTTCGTGATATTGCGCTTATAGTTCAGAACATTGTTGGTCTCACCCAAATACGCCACGATGAACATCACAACCACAAGCAGCACCAGAATCCCGTTTGCAATATAGGAAACCAGATGCACCGGCGCAATGCGTTTCTTTTCGACCTGCACGGGCGCTGGCATCGAAATGGGCTGCACCTGCGGCGGGGTTGCGGTGATTGACATGGGAATCTTGACGGGAATGGGTGTGATGGAATTCTCCGGTGTCCCAAGCTCCAACATCTTTTCCCTCAAGCCGTACAGGTAGGACCAGCCCACAGGCGTTGTAAAGATTTTGTTGTCAATCGCCTTCTGGTAAACGGCGGAAAGCGCCGTGACCTCTCCCATTCCCGTGGTATGCGATTTCAAATAATCAATCTTGCGTGCGTCAAGACGCGCCTTATCCGCATCGTCCTCCGTCAAAAACTGATATCCCTTGACACGCAGTGTCCCTTTTGTATCCATGCATCTATCCTTCCGTCAGGTTCTTGCTTTGTTGCAGACAAAAATCGAAATGCTTCTGTAACGCAAATGCCAGGTCGTTCCGCTTAACGGCAACGGACGGTTCCTGAAATAGACCTTGTCGTCCGCACCCGTATCGACAAGCAGCTCCCATAACAGGCCTTCCGGCGGCTCGGGCAGGTGAATCTCCTTGTCTTCCCAATGCGCGTTAAAGGCGACATACACGATATCGTCATGTCCCTTCTGTTCTGAGTACGCCGCATACATGACACAGATCACACCGTCACTCGAAGCGACATCCGTATTCCACGCATCACAGGTATGCACGCTGACCGCTGGGAAGCCGCAACGCGCCGGTGTCATTTCCGTCCGGATACAGGGGTGATGGCGGCGGAACTGAATCATGTTGCGGTAGAATTCAAAGAAACTCTTGTTCTTCTCCAACAACGACCAGTCCAGCCATGAGATTTCGTTATCCTGGCAGTATGCATTGTTATTGCCGAACTGCGTATTGCCGAACTCGTCGCCCGCAAGCAGCATGGGGGTGCCGCGCGAGCACATGAGCGCCGTGATGGCGTTGCGCATCATGCGGAAGCGAAGGTTCAAGATGTCCGGATCGTCCGTATCACCTTCCACACCGCAGTTCCAGCTCTTATTGTCATCGTGTCCGTCCGTGTTGTTCCAGCCGTTCGCCTCGTTGTGCTTCATGTTGTAAGAATACAGATCGTACAACGTAAACCCGTCATGACAGGTGATGAAGTTCACGCTGGAGTTATACCCCACATATTCCCCGCCGGAATATAAGTCAATGGATCCGGTGATGCGCTTCATCGCTTCCGTTGCCGCCCAGATGTCGCCCTTTAAGAAGGAGCGCACATCATCGCGGTACTTTCCGTTCCACTCCGACCACCGCTTCCATGCCGTGAAATGACCGACCTGATACATGCCGCCGGCATCCCAGGCCTCCGCAATGAGCTTCACATCCCGCAGGATGGGGTCATACGCAAGCCGCTGTAATAAGGGCGGGCGCTCCATGGGCGAACCGTCTTCGTTGCGCCCCAAAATCGAAGCAAGATCAAAGCGGAAACCGTCGATGCGGTATTCCTCCACCCAGTACCGGAGGCAGTCAACAATCATCTCCTGCACAATCGGGTGATTGCAGTTCATCGTATTGCCGCAGCCGGAGAAGTTGTAGTAATATCCCTCCGGTGTCAGCATGTAGTAAATGTTGTTATCAAATCCCTTAAAGGAAATGAAGGGTCCCTGTTCGTTGCCTTCCGCGGTATGGTTGAAGACGACGTCCAAAATAACCTCGATGCCGTTTTCGTTTAAGGTCTTCACAAGCTGCTTTAACTCCTGCCCCTCGCGGTTGTACTCCAAGGAAGCGGTATAGCTGGTGTTGGGCGCAAAGAACGACACCGTGGAATAGCCCCAGTAGTCATAGAGCTTTGTGCCGTTGTGCATACGCTGGTCCCTGCCCTCGTCGAATTCAAAGATGGGCATGAGCTCCACCGCCGTGATTCCTAAGTGCTTCAAATAATCCACCTTCTCCATGATGCCCTTGAAGGTGCCCGGATGCGCAACGCCGGAGGATTCATGCATCGTAAAGCCGCGCACATGCATCTCGTAAATGATGGAATCCTCCATGGGCGTCACGGGCTGGTCCGCCGCGTTCCACTCAAAGTTGTCGCGCACAACACGCGCGTGATACTCGCCCTCTTTATTGACCGCGCCGCCCCAGACGCTTTGTCCGGTCACTGCCTTGGCATACGGATCCAAAAGCACATGATTCTTATCAAACAAAAGACCCTGCGCGGGATCCCACGGACCGTCCACGCGATAGGCATATTCAAACTCCTCGATGTCGAGTCCGAAGACAATCATCGAGTAGACCTTACCAATCCGGTAGCTCTCCGGAAACGGAATCTCCGCATATGGCTCTTTTTCCGTGCGCCGGTATAAGAGTAAGGTGACACCGGTCGCCCCGATGGAGAAGACCGTAAAGTTCACGCCCTCCGGCAGCGCGGTCGCGCCCTTCATTTCATAGTATCCCGGCCGCACACGGAATCCCGCCACCTCATCCAGGGCCACAAGCTGCCTGGTTCTGTGCGCGCGTCGTTCCGTTCTGGATTTTTCCTTCGTGACCACCTCGCCCGCATGCGGAGCGATGTTCTTTTCTTTTTTACTTACGGATTTAGCCATACGAATCCCCCGTACATTTGAATGATTGCCTCCACTCCTTATTTTAATGCAAAAAGCGATGATTTGAAAGCCATTTCAAACCATCGCCTTTGTATTAGTATTTTCAATTGTTATACCGGATACGCACCGTCCTTGGCGACCCCCAAGTCCACCTTCTCCTGCTGGGCTAAGCGGTACTTGAAGAAGTCAACGGCAACCTGCGGGAAGAGCGCGTAGCTTAAGACGTCCTCGTCCTGCTGCTTCCATTCCTTCATCTCCGCTTCGATCTTATCCAGCTCGTTTTCGATCAAGTCCGCCGGTCTGCAGGTGATGATTTCCGCGCCCTCGCCCAGAATCTTTTTCTGTGCTTCCGGATTGATGGGCTTTACGGTTCTGCCGTACTTGCCTGACGCAAGGTCCTTTGTCTGATCGGTTGCGACCTTGTAGCGCTCTCCCATCAAAACATTCATCACGGCCTGCGTTCCCACAATCTGGGAGGACGGCGTGACAAGCGGCGGGTCGCCCAAATCCGCTCTCACTCTGGGGATTTCCTTTAACACCTCTTCGTACTTGTCGGACGCGTTCTGCTCCTTCAGCTGGCTCACCATGTTCGAGAGCATGCCGCCCGGCACCTGGTATAACAGTGCCTTGATATCAACGCCCAGCACCTTCGGATCAAGCAGTCCGGACTTCAAGCATTCCTCTCTGTACGGACGGAAGTAATCCGCGATTTCCGCCAAAAGGTTCTGGTCATAGCCCGTGTCATATTCCGTTCCCTTGAAGGCTTCGACCATGACCTCGGTCGCGGGCTGCGAGGTCCCGAGCGCCAAGGGGCTCATCGCGCAGTCGATGACGTCGACACCGGCTTCCGCCGCCTT
>JAFSRL010000047.1 GCA_017446125.1 Lachnospiraceae bacterium | reverse complement strand
TACGATAAGCTCCTGCTCTGTGGCGATCAATCTTGAGAGTGGTTTTGGATCCATCCACGCTGTTATAAGATTCGGTGTGACCGGTTAATTTATCATAGGTGTAAACGATGTATTCCAATGCATTTGGAACGGCAGTCCAGGCCAGCTCAAAGCCGGTATCTTCACGTAAAGTTCCCTGTGTCTGCATGCGCAATGTCGGCCCATCTTCCGTGATGGGATTGACAATCCAAAAGTAAGCCCCGTCACTTTCAGGAGACAGGCTGCCGTCACGCAGCCGGGCAGTTACGGACATCTCATAAGCACCGGCCTCAAATTTATATTTGTCCGGTCCCAGTTTGTAAGCGCCGGCGTTTGGAACGCTGCTTTTATAGACCAACTTTCTTTTGCCATCGGAAGTAACGACCTGAATCAGGTAGCTTTCTGCATTTGCAACAGGAGTAAAGGAAAACAATAAAGTAGAATCTGTTGTGATACTTCCGCTGTTATTGATTGCTAGTACAGGGATTGAGGCTGTGATATCCGAGGATGTATTTTGCCGTTGTTTAATAGTGACCTGCTCTGGCTGACTGAAATCAGTTTCACTTCCATCACTGAAGATGGCATTTACTGAGATTGAATGAATGCCGGGAGACAAAGGAGAAATCTCATAGGGATAGTCTGCATGCGAAGGTAAAACCCGCGCATAGTTTGATCCGTTGATTTTTATTTGATAGGAATCAGCATTTGGGACCGCTGACCACTGGATTCTAAAGTTCTCATCTGAATATATATTCCCAAGAGATAAAAGCATCAACACCGGAGGTGATGAAAGATAGTTTTGCGGAACGATTCTAAGAGGAATGCTCGCAGTTAATAAGGCGTTATCTGAGGCTCTGGCAGTAATCATAACAGTTGTGGTGCCTTTTCCGGCAGTGACTTGTCCCTGACTGTCAATGGAAGCAGCCTGAGCATCACTCGTCTGCCAAGTAATCGTTTTATCTGTTGCATCACCGGGCAAAATAATGGCTTCTAATTGAAGCTTTTCTCCGGATTTTAGAAGTGTTTTGGCCGGTTGTAGAATTGAAATGGATTCAACCGGCTTTTTAATGAAAACGTCTTTTTCAACGTGTAATGAATAATCATCAGTGGTAGCAGTTATTGTTGTCTGCCCGACGGACAGTGCGGTTAAGGTTTTCCCGGTGATGCTGGCAATGGAGGGATCGCTACTGCTGAATAGCGGTGAAGAAATGATCCCGAGAGAGCGGTTTGTTTCATCTCTATTTCCATCGTTGAAGCGATATTCTGTTTTTACTTGGTAATTAATATCATAACTGGAGCCGATACTTAATGCATCCGGAAGTAACAGTGCTTGTTCATATATATTATCCTTCGGAACCTCCAGATTTGCAGAATCCATACCGGAAACATCTATCTTGGATTCATCAATCCCCGAAGTATTACCAGCATACACTTGGGCGACAGACCACATCGTGTCACTGTAGTCACGCCCGTTGACAGTCATGGATTTATTCTTAAAACCACTTAGTGCAGTATAGTAAAGATCCGGATGTATCATGACAACATAATGCCCTATTTCACCTTCATGATTTCCGTCTGCTCGAATTAGTTGCTTTTCTTGATAAAACTGTTCAATTCCTTCCAGAATTCCGTTTGAATCCACATTCCAGGCCAAAGCTTCAGAGTAAATGTTAGTGAATATCCCTTGGTCTTGTATAAGTGCTTTTAAGCTAGTGCCGTTGGGGCGATCATGAGCTCTCAAAATAGAGGCTTCTGCGGCACGGATTAAAGCAGCCGCCTCTAGCTCATTTGACCATTTGAGCGGATGATAGTCAGCTGGTTTCAGATGGAAGGAATGACCATTGTATTCAAATGCCAGTTCTTCGTCGTACGCTTCCTTGCGAATCTCGTTAACCCGGTCAAGAATGGTTTTTTTTGAGGCATTATCATACGATCCTTCGACACGGACCTGAATGGTTTCACTACTTGCATATGATTCTGTTGATAGAAATAACACCGTAGTACAAAAGAATAATTTGAACAGACAAATTTTTTTAATGAGATGTCTATGCATGGTGCGCCTCCGTAACAAATAAGCTGTTTTAATGCAATCATCAAACCTGATAAATTGTCGCACGATTTGGTGAATTACACATAATTATAGCACATATATAATAGCGTGTAAATATCATGTGGACATAACACATGAAGAGAATCGTATAATGAGCAGAGGGGAACAGATATGTTTAAGATTACGAAAGAAGAGTATGTAAACAGAACATTTCGAATCAAGGAGTCTCTGATCGAGCGTTTAGGAGATGTTGCCCAGCAGGAAAATATTTCCGTGAATGCTCTTGTGATGCAATGCTGTGAATATGCCCTGGATCATATGGAAACCAACGGGAAGCGAAAGCGGGCGGGATCCAAACCGTCATGACCGTTGTGTTTTTGTTTTGGTATAGTTCGCAATGAAAAACGCACCTTCCGGTTTGTTCGGAAGGTGCGTTTTTGTTATAAACACCTCATCCTTATGTCGCCTGCACCCGCGGCTTCGCCGCCTTACGCTTCCTTGAGACCGCGAAGATTACGAGACCGATGATGGTAACCGCGTACGGAATCGGGCTGGCAAGGTTCGAGTCAAGACCAATCGCACTGAAGCGGATGCCGAGCGCCTGTGCAAAGCCGAAGACAAGGCTTGCAAGCATACCGCCCAAACACTCACCGGCACCCATCGCCTGTGCCGCAAGCGCGATAAAGCCGCGGCCCGCGACCATGTCAAGGGACCAGCCCTGCGCGTACGACATCGACATGAAGGCACCGCCGAAACCGGACATCAGGCCGGAAAACGCCATCGCCGTGTAGCGGATGCGGATCACGGAAACACCGACGCTCGATGCCGCGTCCGGATTCTCACCGACCGCGCGGATGTTCAATCCCAACGACGTTCTGTATAACATAATCGAGGTCAGGATGACGCAGACAAACGCGAAGTAGGTCAACAGCGAGTGACCGGACAGCACGCGACCGATAAAGGGAATGCTGTCGATCAAGGGAATCTTGATGTTCGGAATGCAAAGGCTTCTTGTAATGAGACCGGTGGTGGACGCCATCGCCGTTCCCTCCGTAATGTCCGTGATGACCTTACAGAGGAAGAGTGTGCCGCCGCTTCCCATCATGTTGATCGCGATTCCGACTAAGATAATATCTGTTTTCAGGTGGAAGGCAAAGAAGCCCATCACGAGACTCATCACGACGCCCGTCACAACGGCGGCGCAAAGCCCCGGGAACCAGTGCCCCGCATAGTAACTCACCAAAGAGCCCGACAGCGCAGAGAACATCATGAGACCTTCTAAACCGATGTTGGCAAAGCCTGCCTTTTCAACCACGATGGCGCCCAGGGTCGCAAAGAGGATGGGCGCGGAAATTCTGAAAATCGAGAAAAAGAATTCCGGTGATAATAACATGCTCCACAGATTAGACATGTGCCGTACCTCCTTCCTGTGCCGCAAGCTCTTCCTTTGCGGTCTTGACCACGAGAGACTGCCGGTACTTCGACAGGAACTGTTCCGCTGCGAAGAAGAGGAACACAACCGCCTGCACGATATCAATGAGCTGTGCGGGAACGTTCGCATACGTTGCCATCATATCGCAGCCCTTGTTTAAGTAGGCGATGAAGAAGGTGGCAAAGGGCACGAACCACGGATTGTTGCCTGCGAGAATCGCAACCGTCATACCGGTCCAGCCGTAGCCCGGAAGCGAGCTCCAGGAGAAGGTATTGTAGCGCCCCAGCATTTCGATGCCGCCGCCCATGCCGGATAAGAAGCCGCCGATGACCTGCGCCAGAACAATCACCGCGCCCACCTTCATGCCGGAGTAGAGCGAGAAGTCCTGGTTGATGCCGATCATGCGGATTGTGTAGCCCCAGTGCGTGCGGTACATGAACAGCCCGCAGCTTACGACCGCAAGCAGTGCAATCACAAAGCCCCAGGTGAGCTTGGAGCTGGTAAACACCGTCGTGTCCGCAATGGGCGCAATGAGCGCGGTCTCCTTGAACGGATAGGACTGAATCTGACCCTTGCTCTTGTCCGCAAGGCGGGTATTCATCAGATACTTGATGATGTACATGACAATGTAGTTCAACATCAGCGAGCAAACCATTTCGGAAACGCCGAGCTTTACTTTTAACAGGGCAGGCAGAAGCATCATGACACCGACTGCAGCGCCGCCCAAAAGAACCGCGACCACCGCGTGCAAAATCGTGGGCAGGGGCATATAGATTGCGGCGAGCGCCGAAACGAAGGCACCCAGCATGATACCGCCTTCCACACCTAAGTTAAACTGGTTTGCGCTGAACATGATGCAGACACCTAAGCCCGTAAAGGTAATGGGAATCATGCCCGCGAGAACATCCGTCAAACGCTTGGGCTCAAACTGCAGGCCGTTTTTCCCGATACGGAACAAGGGTCCGATCAGGAACTGCTTTAAGGCAGCGCCCGTAGCGGAGATTTTTTCGCCAAAGGTTGCGCCGTCCGATGAAATGAAGATGAGGATGGTTGCGACGATCAAAGCGATAGCAATCGCAAGCAGGCCTCTGACAATAGAAAAAGTAATTTCCCGTTTTTTAGTCATGGCACACCCTCCCGATTTCTTCTGCAGTCTGTTCCTTCAAACCCAGCATATATTCCCCCATTTCCGCATCCGTCAAGGACGACGTGTCTTCAAAATACGCAGTGATGTGTCCATTGTGCATCACGATCAATGAGTCGGAGAGCTCCATGACCTCGTTTAAGTCCGCGGAGACCAGAAGCACCGCGATGCCGCTGCGGGAGAGCTCCACCAACTTTTTGCGGATGAACTCCGTCGCGCCCACGTCGATGCCGCGGGTGGGCTGGTCCGCTAAGATAAGGACGGGATTGTTCGAAAACTCTCTTGCGACAACCACCTTCTGGATGTTACCGCCACTGAGCATCCCGACCTGCTGGTTGCGGGACTTGCACAGAACGGTGTAGTCCTTGATTAACCGGTCCGTGTCTTCGTGAATCTGATTCAGGTTAAAGAAGGGACCGTTGTTGTATTCTTTTTTGGTGCTGCGGTCGCTTAAGATGTTTTCCTCAATCGATGCCTTGCCCGCTATGCCGTAGAGCATGCGGTCCTCCGGCACCAGGGAAACACCCTTTTCGCGGATGAGCTGCTGCGAAACGCCTAAGATGTTTTCTCCGTTTACCGTGACGGTGCCCGCATCCGGCTTATTGAAGTTAAAGAGCATGTCGACGAGCTCTTTTTGGCCGTTGCCCTCGACACCCGCAATCCCTAAGATTTCACCCTTGCGCACGTCAAACGAAACATGGTCGAGCATCTTTTTGTTCCATTCGTTGACGTACTCTAAGTCGCGCACCTTTAAGACGGTGTCCGTGGGCTGCGCCTTATCCTTCTGCACGTTTAGGATGACGTCACGACCGACCATGAGGCGGGAGATTTCTTCCTTTGAAACGTCCGCCGTGTTGTAGACACCCATCGAGCGGCCATTACGCATGATGGTCAACCGGTCCGTGATCTCTTTGATCTCGTTTAACTTGTGCGAGATAAAGACGATGGTATAGTCCTGCTTCTTTAAATTCGTGAGTTCATGGAAGAGTTCTTCCGTTTCCTGAGAGGTCAAAACGGCGGTGGGCTCGTCCAGGATTAAGATCTTCGCGCCGCGTACCAGCGCCTTTAAAATCTCGACCTTCTGCTTCATGCCCACCGGAATGTCCGCGACTCTGGCGGTCGGCTCCACGTGGAGATTGTATTTCTCCGCGTATTCCTTCGTGATGCGAATCGCCTCCGTTTCATCAATGAACATACCCTTCTTCGGGACCATGCCTAAGACCATGTTTTCCGCGACGGAGAGAGAGGGCACAAGCATGAAGTGCTGGTGCACCATGCCGATGCCTTTGGCGATTGCGACGGACGGAGAAGTGAGCTGCACCGTTTCCCCGTTGACGACAATCTCGCCCGCGGTTGGCTGTTCCAGACCGAAGAGCATCTTCATTAACGTCGATTTCCCTGCGCCGTTTTCGCCCATCAGCGCATGAATCTCGCCTTTTTTCAGGTTGAAATCCACGCCCTTGTTCGCGGCGACGCCGTTCCCGTAAACCTTATCGATGCCTTTCATTTGGACGACATATTCAACATCCGGATTGTTCTGAACGTCTGCCATAGAAACCCCCTTTTTTTGTTTTTTTAGAGAACAGGAGAGAGCGGTGAAACTCTCTCCTGTATAAACACCTCATCCGACCCCTTCGGGGCCACCTTCCCCTCAAGGGGAAGGTAGGTAAAAGATGATTGGTTGATCAGATTACGGACGAACCTCGTCGCGCAGCTTCTCGATGGCACCGCTGGTGTCGCCGATCGCGCTGGAAACCTTGATGGAACCGCTACGAACGCCTTCCTCGGCTGCCGCAACCGCTGCCTTGGTTTCTTCCGATGCATACTTGTCGAAGTTCTTGTCGGTTACGATGCCGACGCCGCCTTCTTCAAGACCTAAGACAACTTCCGTGCCCCAGTAGGTGTTGCCTGCATCCCACTCGTCGAAGATCCAGATGAGGGAATTGCCGATGTTCTTCAAACCGGAGGTCAAGGTGATTGCCGCAAGGTCGGGAGAAAGGGTCAGCTCCTGGTCGGAGTCAACGCCGATGAACCATGCCTTGCCGGAATCCAAAGCCGCTTCGGCTGCGCCGTTACCGGCGTTACCCGCAACACCCCAGATGATGTCGCACTTGTTGTCGTTGATCATGGATGCGCCATATTCCTTCGCAATCGCGGTATCGACATAGTCGTTGGTATAACGGGTGTCGATCTTGACGTCAGGGTTCACGCTCTGTGCGCCTTCGATGAAGCCGTAGAGGAAGTCGTTGATGACAGGGGAATCCACGCCGCCGACGAATCCCAGAACCGCGTCCTCATTCATGTTCTCGATTGAGGTGTCGGTCGTCATGCAAGCCGCATAAACACCGACCAGATAGCCCATGTCGTTCTGCTTGTAGGTGACGTTGACAACGTTATCGTTCTCGCCCACGTAGGTGTTGTCGTCGAAGATCAGGTACTTCTGATCCGGATACTCGGTCGCAACAGCCTTCAGATAGTCAGGCATCTGGTAGGTGCCGCAGATGATGAGGTCATAGTCGCCGGAAGCGGAGACGTCATCTAAGGTTGCCTGCCACTTGGGCTGGTCCGCGTCCGTGCCACCCATCTCGATGAACTCTAAGTGGATGCGGCCTGCCGCTTCAAGCTCGTCAAGACCTGCCTTCGCAGAATCGAAGAAGGACTTGTCGCCTAAGTTACCGTTGATCAGGTACATAACATTGTAGGCGCCTGAGGCCTCAGCGTCGGTTGCCGCTTCCTGCTCCGTGGCTTCCTCCGCGGTCTCTTCCGCAGCTTCCTCTTCCGCAGCGGGTTCCGCAGGAGCCGGCGTGGAGCCGCCACCGCCGCAAGCGGTCAGGGAGACTGCCATCACAAGTGCGAGCATGAGTGCAAGTTTCTTTCTCATAATGTTTCCTCCATAAAATATGTATAAGAAATGAACAAATTGTTACCATATTATTGTAGTCTTCATTGTGTATATTGTCAATTTTTACAACAAAGAAAGAAACGAAAAAACGACTATCCAAGAACGAAATAACAAACCATCTGTTTAAAACGGATTCACATAATCGTCCACAACCACCTTATCGGTTTCGGTGAACGGCGCCAGCGTCGAAACCATTTTTATGGGTTTATCGGAACGGTTGATGCAATAGTGCACTTCTTTCGGTTCAATATGAATCATTTGTCCTGCGGTCAGATGGTGAATCTCACCGTCAACAACGATGTCGATTTCACCTTCAAGAACATAAAAATTCTCTTCCATGACATTGTGATAATGCGCAGGAAAATCATTGCCCGGCATAAACTGCACGAGCGCAAAGTTCATGCGGGGGCCTTTCATCAGGTACTTAGGACCGTTTTCTCCGAAACGGTATTCATAATCATTTTCGTTCACAACAAACATGAAAGAGCTCCTTCCTGCCGATTATCCGGTTACGTTTACGCCCGGTGCACTCCACATATACGTTGTACATCCTTTGTCCGCCAAACCAAGCTGCGCCCGATAGACGTTCAGCCAGTTTTCGTACAAAGCGGAATAGGTTTTAAAGTCTGCCATATCAGGCTCGTAGGTTTTGGAAAAACGCACGCATTTGTCTACGGCGTCATTGATATCCGTATAGATGCCTGCGCCCAAGCCGGCAAGCATGGCGCAGCCAAGTGCCGTGGCCTCCTTAACCTCCGGCACCCTGACGGGAATCCCCAAGACGCTTGCAAGAATCCTGCACCAGAGGTCGCTCTTGGAAGCGCCGCCCGCGAACACAACCTCTTTCGGCATGCCGCCTGTTGCTTCGTGCACAAGCGCCATGTGTCCCTTTGTTACGATTGCGGTATTCTCCATGATGGCGCGATAGAAGGTGAAGCGGTTAAACTTATCCGGATCAATGGAGAAGTTAGTGAACGTGGGAGCTGCGTGGCGCCAGGAGGTAAAGTTCATCACATCCGAAAAAGCGCATTGCATGCCAAAGCAGCCCGCGGGAATTTTTTCGGCCTCCATATTCATGTAGTCATAGGCGTCGCCGCCTTCTTTTTGCGCACACAGCTTTTCTTCCGTGCAAAAGGCGTCACGGTACCAGCGCATCACAAGTCCCGGATTGAAGGCGAGTGCTTCGTATTGCCACACGCCCTTTACCGCGTGCGCGTTGACTCTAACACGGGCAAGCGGATCCGTATCGGGAGAGGCGGTGTTGTATTCGTATTGCCAGAAGCTGCCGCCGAAGATGGCGGCTTCCATGGGATTGACCACACCGACACCGAT
This sequence comes from Lachnospiraceae bacterium, assembly GCA_017446125.1. GTDB lineage: Bacteria > Bacillota > Clostridia > Lachnospirales > Lachnospiraceae > Butyrivibrio. The sequence continues at coordinate 1,817 of JAFSRL010000047.1, read as the reverse complement.
GCAGCCGCACTGGCAGTCGCCGCCGCCGCTGACGACAAGTGTGCCTTCGCAAAGTCCGGTGTCTGCAGCGCCTTGTGTGTTGACGGCCGCAACCGCCTCGCCGCATTCAGATGTTTCACCGAAGATATCATCCCGCAATCCGAGGCGTGAAGCGATGGAAGGGTCCCAGCCACGCGTTTTAAGTTGAAAGATCCCCGTCGTGGAACCGTTGGAAGGCTCTACCTTCATGACACCGGTTAATTTGTAAATCAGCCAGTCGTTGAACATGCCGATGCGGGCGGTTTTTTCGTAAACTTCCGGCAATTTGTTTTTCACCCATAAAAGACGCGGGAGGGCACCGAGCGCATAGGCTTCACCGCTGAGGGCATACAGTTCTTTTTCAAGGGCGGGATCCTTGCGAATCAGTTCCGCGACTTCGTCGCCCGCGCGTGAGTCGACATTGGCGCAGGCCCAGATTTCCTTACCGTCTTTGTCATAGAGGAGAATCCCCTCCCGCATACAGGTGGTGGATACGGCTGCGATACGCGCTGCGTCTTCCCCTGTTTTTTCCAGCACGCGCCTTACGCAACCACGCGCCAAATCCCAGTTGTGTTCCCAGTCAAAATCCATGCTGCCGGGGAAACGAGGATCGCTTTTATGCGACCATTCTTCCTGTTCGACGGCGAGCTGTTTTCCCGATAAATCAAACAGTACCGCGCGCACAGAACCTGTTCCTGCGTCGATTGCCAGAAGTCTGTCTTTGGTCATGGCTGTTTTCCTTTCTGCCCTTTCGGGATGCGTGGTGAACATTCAATCATTTAATAATGCCTCTGCGGTGTCTTCGTCCGTTATCAGTATATTCAGATAGTGCCCGCGCAGTACAGCCGTGATGGCGGCAACCTTCGAAGGGCCGGCAGCCACACCGATGACATTCTGCAAGGCGGCGATTGTGGTGAGCGAAGGGGAAATCACGCGACGCTCAAGCGGACTTTCCAGTTCTTTTCCGTCCGCATCCAGGAAATGACTTAAGATATCCCCGATGGCACCGTTTCGTTTTAAAAACAGGAAATCACCGCTGGAGAGTGCGCCGGAGCGTAAGATGGTTGCGTCCTCCAACAACGCGCCGATGCCGATAACCGTCATCACGGAGAGGGGGATGAGCTGCTCAATCTCGCGTACGGACTGTTCCGTATTGATGGCTGCCGCCATTTCCTCCGAAGAGGCGATTAAAGGCGCGGGAATCAGATATAACTTGGAATTGAAAAACCCCGAAGAAGCGTTGGGCAGATAATAGCTGACGCCGCCCGTTAAGGACACGCAGGAGATGGTCCCTTCGGAGCTGCGGGCAAGGTGGTTAAGGACACGTCCTGCCGTATCGCCGTATCCGATATTAATGAATGCGTCTTCCGGAATCCGGTTGCTGATATACATGGATGCCGCGCGTGCAACGTTGTCATTGATGTCGTTTTTATCAAGCGGTGCGGGAACCAGAAAACAATCCTGTAAATCATATTTGGTCATCAGGTTCTGTTCCAATTCCATGCGGCGTTCATCGCCCGAGCGAATACGGAATTGCACCATCCCGCTTACGCGCGCCTTATCCAGAAGGCGCATCACACGCATTCTTGTTAAGCCCAACCGTTCGGAAATCTGGTTCTGCGTCAGATTTCCATAGTAGTAATACCAGGCCGCACGCGCCATTAAGGCTTCTTCATAATTCAGGTGCAAACCCTGTTGTTCCTGCGCCATCCAAACACCTCCACAATCAACGCAAATGTATATCAGAATAACAAATGTTCAGGCACATATACAAGAATAACACTAAATAATGGGGTTGT
>JAFSRL010000046.1 GCA_017446125.1 Lachnospiraceae bacterium | reverse complement strand
GGGTGCAGGTTGTGTTCGTTGACGATTTCTCTATACAGTTGCTTGAGTTCCATGTAATAACACCTCATCCACGGGGTTGCGGGAGTGAGTCAGGGGGACGGGTACAGTGACTCTTTTTTTATTCAACGGTGTCAGCTACTCACTACCTCTTGAAAAAAGAGTCACTGTACCCGTCCCCCTGACTCACAACCCCATCACACCACGAACTCCGGCGAGCGCAGCGAGGAAGCGGTCGACCTCTTCTTCCGTGTTGTAGAAATAGAGGCTCGCGCGGGCCGTGGAGTTTACGTTCAAAAATTGCATCAGCACCTGCGCGCAGTGGTGCCCCGCGCGGATGCAGACTTTGTCTTCGTTTAACACCGACGAGATGTCGTGCGGGTGCACGTCGTCGATCGTAAAGGTTACGATGCCGTTGTGCCGCGCAGGATCGGGCGAGCCGAAGATATGCACATGCGGCACCTTCTTCATCCCCTCCATTAAGCGCGTCGTCAGGCGATGGTCGATTTCTTTAATTGTGTCGTACCCGACCTCTTCTAAGTACTTAATCGCAGCAGCCATGCCGACCGCGCCCTGCGCGTTCACCGTGCCCGCTTCAAACTTGTGCGGCAGCTCCGCGTAGGTTGAGGTCTCACGCTCGACGTACTCGATCATCTCTCCGCCGGTTAAGAACGGCGGCATCTCTTCCAAAAGCCTCGTGCGACCGTAAAGTGCACCGATTCCGAAGGGTCCCAACATCTTGTGTCCGGAGATCGCATAAAAGTCCGCGTCGATGTCCCGGACATCCACACGCATGTGCGGCACCGCCTGTGCGCCGTCGACGAGTGCAACTGCTCCGACCGCGTGCGCCCTTGCGACGATCTCCTTAACAGGATTCGTCACACCCAAAACGTTTGACACATGACCGATTGCAACGATCTTCGTCTTCTCCGTGATCTTTCCTTCATATTCCGACGGCTGCAGGATGCCCTCTTCATCAGGCTCCAAGTACACCAGCCGTGCCTTTTTCTCACGCGCCACCATCTGCCAGGGCAGGATGTTCGAGTGATGCTCCATTACGGAGAGGACGATCTCATCGCCCTCCTGCACGTGGGACAACCCGTAGCTGTAGGCGACCAAATTGATCGCCTCCGTTGTGTTGCGCGTGAAGATGATGTCCTGCGCCTTCGGCGCATTCAGAAAGCGCGCGACCTGCGCCCTTGCTTCCTCATACGCGTCCGTTGCCGCGATCGCCCAGTCATAGAGACCGCGCAGCGGATTGGCATTCGCGGTTTCATTAAAGACACGCATCGCCTCCGTCACCTGCGCCGGGCGCTGTGAGGTCGCCGCGTTGTCGAAGTAGATGTAATCGTCCTGAAGTATGTTAAAGTCTTTTCGAAAATCCATAAATCCTCTCTTTCGTGATACCACGGATTGTTCCGTTCCTTCGGAACTCTCACAATCCTACATCCATTCGGAAATCGACACACTCGTTTCACTTCATGTGTCTTTTTTCCTCATGTCTGTTCTCGTCACAAGGTCAGTCATCCATCCATGCAAGCATGATGTCTGTCTGACTTTGTTCCTCGGTATCACTCACACCTTTCCTCGCATTCCGCCTTGCCTTCGCACAGGATCAGATCGTCGCAGTCATTGAAGTCCGACTCGTACTTCATGATGCGGTTGATGTGCGACACGGTCTCATCCTTTAAGGCGCAGTCCGGCATCTTGCGCGCAATGCTCTTTAAGCGGGCACGCACAATCATGCGCTCCGCGTCCTCTCTCGCGATGCCGCGGGATTCCATGTAGAAGAGTTCGTCATCGTTGAGCCGCCCGATCGTCGCGCCGTGCTCTCCGTTGATGTCATCCTCCTGACACAGGATGAGCGGCATCGAACGGTTCACCACATCCTCGCTCAAGAGCAGGACATCTTCTGTTTCCTCACCATAAGCGCCATTGCAGCCGTTCTTGAAATCAATGCTGTAACGCAGGGTCTTCGTCGCCTTATCCATCATCACGCCCTTGAAGTGCATGAAGCACTCGGTACGCTTGCCGCGCTGTTCCGTGACGTAGTTTTGATCGAGATACTGCTCCTTGCGTGTCAGGTAACCGCCGTCCGCGTCAAAGCGTGCGCCGTTGCCCAACAGGTTGATGTAGGAGCCCGTCCACGCCGCAGCGGACCCCAGCTCCATCTGGATGAGGTCGATTGCGGCATCCTTGCACGCGACACCGCCCAAGTCATCGATGTGTAAAAACTTTTCGCCCAGCGACTGCACCTTCACCAGATGCACCCTTGCACCTTCCTCCGCGAGAATTTTGGTACTCACGCCATGGAAGCCGCCGGCGAGTGTGCCGGACTTGTAATCCATGATGACGGTCACTTCGCTTCCCGCCGCGGCATAGATCACCTGCGCAGAGAGTGTGGAGTCACCGTCGCGCAATCCATAATGGATGACGAGGGGTTCTTCGACCTTCACGCCTTCCGCCGCCGTAATCACGCACACCGGAACATTCATGTCCTGTAAGAGCTTGTCCACCGCGACACCCATGCCGGTGTGCACGGTCTGCGCCGCGTTCTGTTCGTAGGTGTCACCGTTGGGCTTGGAGTAATCCGTATCGCCCTCCGCAGTCTGCTTCGCGGTTTCTTCAAACATCTTTTGCGCGTCCGCAAACGACACATCCGTCTGAACCATCAGCCCTTCCGGAATCGTTTCCGGCACCGGCGTCGCCGTATCCGTAATCGCAATGACCTCACGGTCGATCACGTCACCGTTCAATTTCAAAAACCCGAAGGTCGGCGCGGGCAGGTTGTTGATTGCAAGATTTAAATTCATCACAGCGTGCCCTCCATTTCCAGTTTGATCAGGTTGTTCATCTCAACCGCGTACTCCAGCGGCAGCTCCTTCGAGATTGGTTCCGCAAATCCCGAAACAATCATCGCGCGTGCCTCCT
>JAFSRL010000045.1 GCA_017446125.1 Lachnospiraceae bacterium | reverse complement strand
GACTCATTTTTGAAAAAATGAGTCACTGCACCCGTCCCCTTGACTCACTTTAGATATACCCGATCGCTTCTGCGACGGATTTCACTCCGATGAGCTCGACGCCGTCGGGGTGTTTTAGTTGCTTTAAGCTGCCCTTTGGCAGGATCACGCGGGTGAAGCCCAGCTTGACCGCTTCCTGGACGCGGATGTCCGCAAGGGCGACGGAACGAACCTCGCCGGATAACCCCACCTCGCCGAAGGCGATGGTCGTATCGTCGATTGCGCGGTTTTTGAATGCGGAGACAATCGCAAGGCAAAGGCTCAAATCCAGCGCCGGCTCGCTTAAGCGCATGCCGCCGGCGAGATTGATATAAGCATCGCAGTCACCAAGCTGCAGGCCGACGCGTTTTTCCAGCACCGCCATCAACAGGTTCACGCGGTTATAGTCCGTGCCGTTCGCCTGCCGTCTGGGATAACCAAACGCCGTGCGTGTCACAAGCGCCTGCACCTCTAAAAGCAGGGGGCGCGTTCCTTCAATCGCGCAGGTGACGATGGACCCGGGCGCGGATTCCGGCCTGCCCTCCAGCATAAACTCCGAAGGATTCAGGACCTCCTTCAACCCCGCGTCCCGCATCTCAAAGACGCCGATCTCATTGGTCGAGCCGAAGCGGTTTTTCACCGCACGTAAAATCCGGTAGGACGCATGACGGTCGCCCTCGAAATACAGCACCGTATCCACCATGTGCTCTAACACACGCGGCCCCGCAACCGTTCCTTCCTTGGTCACATGTCCCACAATAAAAATGGAGATCCCCTTCGATTTCGCAATGCGCATGAGGACACCGGTCGATTCCCTGACCTGCGACACACTGCCCGGCGCGGACGCCACCTCTTCGATATACATGGTCTGGATGGAGTCGATGACGACGATGCGCGGTGCCTCGCGCTCGATGACCTGCTCGATTGCGTCAAGATTCGTTTCACACAAAAACTTCAAGTCCCCGGTGAATTCCCCGATGCGGTTTGCCCGAAGCTTAATCTGTTTTAAGGATTCCTCACCGGAAATGTAAAGACACTTCATCCCGTCCGCCGCAAAGAGCCGGACCGCCTGCAACAGAAGCGTTGACTTTCCGATGCCGGGATCTCCGCCCACAAGGGTCAAGGAGCCGCGCACCAGTCCGCCGCCCAGCACACGGTTTAACTCGCCGATGTGGGTATCATCCCTTGCCTCTTCCTCCGCGGAAATTTCCGCAAGCGTCGCGGCATTCCCTGCAAGCGCATAGCGCCCCGCAGCGCCACCGGCGGAGGACAGCCCGCGGGAAGAACCCTTCGGCGCCGCCTTCACGGTTTCCTCGACAAAGGTATTCCATGCCTTGCACGCGGGGCACTGCCCCAGCCATTTCGCGGACTCATGTCCGCAGTCCTGGCAGAAAAAGATCGTCTTGCTCTTTGCCGCCATTATCCCTCCTTGAAGACGATCTCGTTCTTCTTTAGGGCAACCGTCACGGCGCTGTTTGCCTTGATGTCACCCTTCAAAAGCGCCTCCGCCATCTTGTCCTCGATCATCGACTGGATGGCGCGCTTCAAGGGACGTGCGCCCATCTTCTGGTCGGAGAACTTGTTGACGATGAACTTCTTCACGGGATTCGAAATTGTGAGCTTAATGTTCATCTGCTCCTTCGCGCGCTTGGTGAGCGTCGCGGAAAGCAGCGTCACGATCTCCATCATCTCCTTCTCGTTGAGCTGGTGGAAGACCATGATTTCATCGATACGGTTGATGAACTCCGGCTTGAAGAGGCGCTTGACCTCCTCCATCACGGCGTCCTTCATGTGCTCATAGTCCTGCTTCTCATCGCTGCCCGCGGAAAAGCCCAGCTTCTTCGGCTCGACGATGCGCTGCGCACCCACGTTACTCGTCATAATCAGAATCGTGTTTTTGAACGAAACCTTGCGCCCCTTCGCATCCGTGATGTGTCCGTCATCCAGCACCTGCAAAAGCACGTTGAAAATATCCGGATGCGCCTTCTCGATTTCGTCAAACAAAATCACGGAGTAGGGATGTCTTCTCACCTTTTCCGAAAGCTGCCCGCCCTCGTCATAGCCGACATAGCCGGGCGGCGATCCGATCATCTTCGAAACCGAATGCCCTTCCATGTACTCCGACATGTCGACACGGATGAGCGACGCTTCCGAACCGAACATCGCCTCCGCGAGTGCCTTCGACAGCTCCGTCTTACCAACACCGGTGGGTCCTAAGAATAAGAACGAACCGATCGGGCGGTTGGGATCCTGCAAGCCCACGCGTCCCCTGCGGATTGCCTTACTTACCGCAGCGACCGCTTCCTCCTGTCCGATCACGCGCTTATGCAACACGTTTTCAAGCTTTAAGAGCTTCTCCGATTCCTTCTCCGCAATCTTCTGCACGGGAATCTTGGTCCAAAGCGCGACGACCTCCTCGATGGCGCCTTCGTCCACCGTCAAAGCATCACCAGCCGCCTTCTTATCCTCTCTGGCCTTTAAGCGGTTGTATTTTTTCATGAGGGCATTCTGTTCCTTCGAGATGGCGCTCGCCTCCTCGAAGAGCCCGTTCTTCAAAGCGTCCTCGACCTGTAAGTCCATGCCGCGAATCTCTTCGTCGAGCTCCTTTAACTTCGGGGAAACGCTCATGCCCTTTAAGCGCACGGCACTCGATGCCTCGTCAATCAAATCGATTGCCTTGTCCGGCAGGTTGCGGTCGTTGATGTAGCGGGCGCTCAACTCCACCGCCGCGTTCATCGCCTCTTGCGTTACCTTCACGCGGTGGTGCTCCTCGTACTTGTGCACGATGCCCTTGATGATTTCCTCCGCT
>JAFSRL010000044.1 GCA_017446125.1 Lachnospiraceae bacterium | reverse complement strand
CCCTTGTCTTTGGCGCGGGCAATCTTAATCAAACGGGCAGACCGGATTACCATGCCATCATGGATAATTCGTTTGCAAATCTTCGAACATTAGAGGAAACCATCCGAAACAATATGCTGGAAAAGGCGATGCAGGATAAGGAGGAAGATGAGGGCAAAACCGATGAGCAGGTAATTCAGGCCAGGATGGACCGGATTACCGCGGTTGACGAATGGATGAAGAGCCTGCGGTTTGGCGCCGCTATCTCTGAAGACGGAAGTGTATCCTATCATGCCCGTATTGAGCAGCCGGATAATCAGCGTGCAATTGAGGCATCCGCAGGCAATACGAATGAACTGTTGATTGCACTTGCGGAAAGATTAATGCAATAGCGAGACACATTCTGTCCGTTTTTGCAAAAAACATTATTTTCCCAACAACTTTATTATCCCTTCATTCTCCCGGTGATTTTGGGTTTTTCGGGGGTTTTGGGCGCGGAAATCACGGCATATGCGAAAACTATGATACAATAGTTATGTGAAACTACTCCGACAACAACGATTCAGCTTTTTTCTTATATTGGTTTTATTTCTCGTCATTGTGACCGGTTTATTGTCCGGGCTCGCGACGACGGGCGCCCTGCGCTATGAGCTCGTCAACATCGACGAGGGGTGGCACGTTGTGCACGGCGACAGGGTATTAGAGAACGTGACCCTGCAGGAGGCCATCGAGGGGGTCGCCGGCAAGGGTGAGGTTTATGAGCTGGAAAACCACCTCCCCTATGTGACGGTGCCGGCGGCGGCGCTTCGCATTCACACAACCCGTTCCTGCATCGATGTCTATCTGGAGGACGAGCTGATATACTCGTTTGGCCATGACTACGCGGAGCGGGGGGACTCCGTGCCGAACGGCTACCATTATCCCATCCTGCCCAGCGGTTATACGGGCGCGGCATTTCGCATTGTCTTAACCGGACAGACCGGCAGCGCGTTCTCCGGCATGGAGCCCATTTATATGGGCAACCGCCAGGACCTGGTACAGGAGCAGATCAGAAACGTGCGCTTCCCGTTCTTCGTGGGCGTTTTCTTATGTCTGTTCTCCGTCATCGTTCTGGTGCTGGGCGCGTATGTGTTTTTCTTCCATGAGCGCTCGGGACGCGGGGGAGACCAGTTTCGCATGCTGTTCTCCGCGGCCATCTGTCTGGTGCTGGGGACCTACATTCTCACGCGTGCGGACGGATACTTCTTTGTGACAAGCTCGCTCGCGGTATCGAGCACGTTGGAATATGTCTCGCTGTATCTTCTGGGCATTTTGGTCGCCGCACTCTTTATGACGGTTGTGGACGGCAAGGTGCGCACAATCTGCGGCATCGCCGCGATGGTGAACGCGGGCGTTTTTTCCGTGACGCTTCTGCTGCACGCAACGAACCTGCTTCACATGAACAAGACGCTCTGGCTGTACCACATCATCATCATTACGGAGGTCATTTTGATGACGGTCTTTTTGGTGCGGCAGCTCATCGAGAACCGCGGCAGGGGCAACATCATCGTCATCGATACCGTCGCAAAGGACGCGGAAAAGAAGGCGGGCAACATCATCGCTCTGGGTATGCTGTGTCTCATCTTCTTACTCTTCCTGGACATCATCCGTTACATCGTTATGAAATATTTCTCCGCAAGGGGGACGAGTGAGAAGGGTCTGATGCTCACGACCGTGGGCGCCTTGGTCTTTGTATTCTCGCTGTTGCTCAATTACTTCTATTACAACATTGAAATGATTCACGAGGACAACAAGAACCGTGCGCTTGAAACGCTGGCGTATACGGACGCTCTGACCGGCTGCGCTTCGAGAACCCGCTGCGAGCAGGTCTTAAAGGAGATGGAGCGCTACAAAGGGAATTACTCCATTATCTCACTTGACTTAAACCGTTTAAAGCTTGTCAATGACACCTTGGGGCACGCGGAGGGCGACCGGCTCTTACGCGGCTTTGGCGCGATGCTAAAGGCGTGCTTCCGCGACTCTGACTTAACGGGCCGCATGGGCGGCGATGAGTTCTTAGTCATCGTGAAGGATGCCCCGGACGACTTGTGCCGTTACAAAATGTATCAGCTGCAGCGTTTGATGAACGTGCGCAATCAGGAGGAGACCAAGTTCCAGTACAGCGTGGCGTACGGCTATGCGGACAGCTGGGAGACCAAGAACAAGAAACCCATGGAGGTTTATAACCTTGCGGACGAGCGTATGTATGAAATGAAGCAAAAGCAGCACGAAAAAGATCCGCACGGCGTGCGCCTGAAAAAGAAGGCGGGCTCCGGCGAGGAGCAGGACCCTGTCTCCGCGCAGGCAACCGCTTTGGAGAACGCTTCCGCCGCCTATTCGACGGGCGCGGTTCCGGACAGAGCAAAGAAGGAGGATGAGGAATGACCAGGAGTAAGGTCGCATTTATTCTTGTCAGCTTCATCGCGATCCTGTGCCTGCTTCTGATTCCCGGGCAGTATGTGCGCACCTTCGGCCAGCCCGAAGTCCTTGTGCTGGATAACGGATGGCGGATTTCGTTAAACGGTACGGTGATTCAGGAGGACAACCCGCAAAAAATCGTGCGTACCGACGTGCGCGTGATTAAAAAGGGGGATGTTCTGACCATGTCGCGCACGCTTCCCTCGGGGTCCGGATACTATTATCCTTCGCTTTATATCCGCACGCAGGGAGCCGCGCTTGATGTGTTAATCGACGGCATGCTCTATTACTCGCACGACAAGGAGGCAATCTTAAACAATACGCAGGTGGAAAGCGGTTCGCATTTCATCGACCTGCCCATGTCGATTGCGGGCAGCACCTTAACCATCAATCTTTATGCCGGCAGCAGCTACGCGTTTCTGGGTGTGGAGCCGCCGGTCTTAAGCTCGTACCGCAGCCTGATGGAATACGAGCTGCACTTAAACTTTTTGCCGCTCATGGTCTCGATTTTCCTGTGCGTTTACGGCGTGTCCTTCCTTGTGATTTCGCTGTACTTTGTACTGCAGACGCCCAACCTTTTGGGACAGGTGGTGAGCTCTTTGATTTGTATCGACGTGGGCATCTGGATGCTTTCGGCCTACGACCTGCTGTCCATTATCATGGGCGGGCACCACGCGACAAGACTTGAAAGCATTACGCTCTATCTTTTGATTCCGCTGCTGTATCTGTATCTGTCCTCGATGCGCAAGCCCTTCCGCAAGCAGATTTATACCGCGATTGCGGTGATCTCTTCCGCGGTGTGCGTGATGCTTGCCGTGGGTATCGCAATCAACATGCTGCCCATCCACATCGTGAATATTCCGTTCGCGCTCATTGCGCTTCTTGCGACGATTCTCGTTCTCAGGATCCGCTTCGGCGCACGCGCGGGCGCAAAGAGGGAGGAGTCGGAATCGCTTCGGATTGCGGGACTTTTGGTGTTGATTGCCACCTTCTGGCTGT
>JAFSRL010000005.1 GCA_017446125.1 Lachnospiraceae bacterium | reverse complement strand
TGTAGTCCGCCGCCTGTGTCTTGCGGATAAGATTCACCGTGTCCCACGCGGTCGCAAAGGCATCCGGGAAGGTCACACCCTGAATGTTCTCCGGCGCCTCCCAGTGCGGCACATGCTGCGTCGTTACGCCAAAGAGCGCGATACGCTTGCCCGCAACCTCACGGATTACATAGGGTTTCGAGAGCGGCACCCCCTCAACAACCACGTTCGATGTTAAGCACACCGCCCCGGTCTCTTTGATATGCAGATTCAGCGCGGGCAGACCAAAATTGAAATCGTGATTGCCGATGTTGATAAAGTCATACCCGATTGAGCGCATCGCGCGTGTCACAGGGCAGACCTCCTCTTTATGATTGCGGTAATGATAAAAGGTTAAGGGGGAGCCCTCCAATACATCCCCATTGTCGATGAGAATTGTATTCTCATCCCGCAGGGAATCGATGAGGGTCTTTAACCTCGCAAAGCCGTGCATGGCCTCGCTGCCGTCCGCATAGCTGTACGGATAAATCTTACCATGGACATCCGAGGTACACAGGATGCGTATTCTGTTCCGGTCGTCTGATTGACTCATGGGGCCTGCGCTTTCTTTTTCGTCCGCATTTTGTTGCGGCCGGTGGCTAAAAATGCTATACTTGCAACACTATGAGCAGATTAAACTTTCATGATCAGTTAAACTTCCGCGACCTCGGCGGCTACCCGGCCGCGGACGGCCGTGTTATCAAAGAAGGCCTTTTATACCGCAGCGGCGGGCTCTATCTTCTCACGGAAGAGGAGCGGGAACGCTTCGATGCCCTGAAGATCAACTTCATCCTCGATCTGCGCTCGAAGAGTGAGGTGGAAAAAAAGCCGGATCCCGTCTTTGAGGGTGTCCGCATCCTGCAGCACTCGGGGTTGGAGCACAAGTCCGGCAAGGAGATTGACTTCTCCCCTGCCGGCATGGCACGCACGGGCGGCGAGGGCAAGGACCAGTTGAAGAAGTTTCTGGGCTACTACGCGGAGCTCCCGATTGAAAACGAGTCCTTCCGCATCCTCTTGCACGAGATGTGCGCCTTTAGCAGCCCCATCCTCTTTCACTGCGCTTCCGGCAAGGACCGCACGGGTGTTGCCGCGATGCTCGTTTTGTATCTCTTAGGCGTCACGCCGGACACCATCCTCGAGGACTATTTGTTATCCAACGAGTTCCTGAAGGACGATGTGGCGGCGGAGCTTAAAGAGCGCGCGGACATCGTTGCACGCGACCCCGTCGCGAAAACCCTCTCCATCATGAAGTGCGGTGTCACGGAGGAAGCGGGTCGTACCGCGCTTAACACAATCCTGAACGCGCATCCGGATGCCGTAACCTTTTTTGCAAAAGAGTATGACATCCCTGCGGACACGCTTGCAAGCGTCCGCGACTTCTATCTGGAATGATTCCCGTCCAACTGTAAAAACCCTTTACAGGGGCAGCGGTTAACGCTTGCCCCTGGCAAGTGACGCTCTGATCTGTGTGGAAATCCACTCGATGATGATGACCATGATGACCAGCACTAAGAGGAAGGCGCCCACACGGTTCCATCTGGCGTTCGCGATTGCGTCGTTCAACGGGAAACCGATACCGCCCGCGCCGACGATGCCGAGGATTGTCGCGTCCTTTAAGTTGATGTCAAAACGGTAAATCGCAGTGGAGATAAAGGTTGCGGAAAGCTGCGGGATCACGCCGCAGCGGATCTTTTCAAAGGTATTCGCCCCGCAGGCGTCCAGCGCCTCCAAAACACCCGTGTCGAGGTTTTCGATCGCGGAGATGTTCATTTTGGAGATCATGCCAATCGAGCAAATCGACTGCGTGATAACACCGCAGAACGCGCCGGGTCCGGTCACGCGGATCCAGATGAGCGCCCAGATGAGCGAGGGAATCGTACGGATTAAAAGCGTAATCGCGCGGAACAGATACGCCACCGGCTTCGGCACGATGTTGGTCGAAGACAGGAAGCTGATCGGAATCGCAAGGCAGGCGCCGATGAAGGTGGACAAAAACGCGATGGAAATCGTCTCCAAAATCAGGTACGGAATGCCCTTCTCCGTCAGATCAAAAAGGAGCATCGTCTCAGGGTGCGTGATACCGTAAAGGATCGCACGCGCAACGTTTAAGCCCTTCTCCGTCAGTCCCTGGAACTGGCTTCCGGAATTGCCCCAGATGACCAGCCCGATCACGACCGCCGCGATGAGCAGCCGCTTCCAAAGATTCTTGGGCTCGCTGTAGAGCTTCTCTAATACATTTTCGTTTGCAGTCATTTCCTGTGTCATATTATCCCCCGTCTTACTTAATCTTCGAACGGATAAAGTCATTCATTAGGTCAATCGTCCAAACCACGGCAAAGATCGTCAAGAAGATCATGCCGGCATCCTCGTACGCTCGTAAGGAGATACGCTCCGTAATCAGGATTCCCAAACCGCCCGCGCCTACGTATCCCAAAATGGATGACTGTCTGACGTTCAACTCAAAGCAGTACAGGCAGTTGTCGAGGTACTGCGGCAGGATCTGCGGCACGCACGCAGCCCAGAAGGACTGTAAGGTCGTCGCACCAAAGGACTGCATCGCCTCGTACGGTCCCATGTCAATCGTCTCGATGTTTTCATAAAGCATCTTGGTCACAATACCGAAGGTGAATACCCCGATTGCGAGCGAGCCCGCAAAGGTGCCCATACCGAAGATGAAAACAAAGAGGTAGGCATAGACGACCACCGGCAGTGAGCGCACAATCGAAACGATGATGCGCACAACAAACAGCAGGGGCTTGTTGCGGTTGATGTTGCTTGAAGCAAAAATCGCGAAGGGCAGCGACACCACGCATCCCACAACGGTTCCCACAATCGACATCTTGATTGTGCCGATGAGGGGCGAGATGACCTTCGGGAAGAACGAGAAGTTCGGTCTGAAGATGCGTCCCAAAATAACAACCAGCTGGTTCGCCCTGCGCAAGAGGATTTCAAAATCAAACCCCGTGGTCTTCGCACTGATCACAATCGCAATCGCCAGCACCAAAAGGATGAGCGGCATGCGGCTCTTCGGGCGGTCAATGGAATGGCCGTTTTCCAGTACGATATGCTCCGGCTTAAAAATCCGGTCAAACAGCGGTAATTTCTTTTCTGCGGTCATTGTTCAATCACCATTCCCTCGATCTCAATCTTCTCGCCGGCCACGGGCACTTCCTTGCCCATGTAGACGAGGTTTAAGACTTCCTGCGTCACCTCGCTCGTCGGGCCGTCGTAGACAATCTCACCCGCGCGGATACCGATGACGCGTGTTGCGTATTTCAACGCCAGATCGACGTGATGGATGTTGATAAAGATGGAAATGTTCAAGTCCTTGTTGATGCGTGCAAAGTCACTCATAACGACATCTGCTATGATCGGGTCCAAAGAAGCGACCGGCTCATCCGCCAGGATGATCGACGGATTCTGATTCAAGGTTCTCGCCAGCGCCACACGCTGCATCTGTCCGCCCGAGAGCTCGTCGCAACGGTTGTATGCCTTCTCTAAGATGTGCACCTTATCCAGCGCCTCGAGCGCGCGGATCTTTTGTTCCTTGGAGTAGATCCCGAATAAGGTCTTCCACCAGGGCATGTCCGGTACGTTGCTCGTCAAGACATTCTTGATGACCGTGGAACGGGTGACCAGGTTAAAGGACTGGAAGATCATGCCGATCTTGCGGCGGAACTGCCTCAGCTCCTGTCCCCTTAAGGACATGACATCGATCCCGTCGACAATGAGCTCACCGTCCGTGATGTCGATCATGCGGTTGATCG
>JAFSRL010000043.1 GCA_017446125.1 Lachnospiraceae bacterium | reverse complement strand
GCCGAGCTTCTCGGCGATCTTCTCAGCGATCTCCGCGTCGATACCGACGATGTTCACGCCGTCGTCCTTAAACTCATAGGGCGGGAACTCCGCGTTGGTCGCCATGACAAGGACACCCGGCGTCGCGACGCCGTCGCCCGTGATACCGCCCTCAGCGGCATCCGCTGCAGCCTCCTGCGTTTCTTCCTCCGCGGGAGCTTCCGCCTCCTCTTCCTCCGCAGTCTCTTCGGCGTCCGCCGCGTTCTGTGCCGGCTGCGTGGAAGCGCCGCATGCGACCAGTGACAAAGCCAGCATGCAGGCGAATAATACGCTCAACAGTTTCTTTTTCATAATGTTACCTCCTGGTGAATATACTTGCATAAAACAAGCAAATTGTTAATAAACTTTAATCACTTTATCACGATTCTTTATTGCTGTCAATACTTTGTTTTGCAGGAATGGCGATAAATATTTATCACGAAACTGTTGACACTTCGAGTCAATAAGGCTAAACTATTATAGGTAATAGTGGATTTCATTTCGGGAGGGTAACATGGAAAAAGAAGTGAAGAAGACTGCAAAGACTGCAGCGAAGAAGCCGGCTAAGAAGCCGGTCAAGAAGGCCGCCGTGAAGTCGAGTGTGACACTCGAGTTTAACGGCAATTCCTATTCTTACGACGATCTGGTAAAAAATGCAAAGAATGTGTACCGCTACGACATGAAGAAGAAGGTGGCGGACATCAAGACCGTCGATCTGTATGTGAAGCCGGAGGAGAGCACCGTTTACTTCGTGGTGAACGGCGAGGAGAACGGCTCCTACAGTCTGTAAGAACGTCTGAAATAAAATGAAACGTCCGGCGGTTGTTTTAAGACCGCCGGATTTTTCGTGCATAAAAATGTTGCGTGACAGGGCAGGGTGCGCTATACTGTAAAAGCTATGTTTCAGGAGTTTTGGCAGAAGTTTGAATTAAATTTCATTGCGGACAACCGCTGGCAGTACTTGACGAACGGTCTGGCAGTCACCCTGCGGGTTACCTTTTTCGCGGTGCTGATGGGACTGTTTTTGGGCTTTGCCGTGGCGATGATCAGGAACGCGCACGAGCACACGGGGCGCTTTAAGATTCTGAACGCGCTTTGCTCGCTGTACCTGACGGTCATCCGCGGGACGCCGGTTCTGGTGCAGCTCTTACTGATTTACTTCGCGGTCTTTGCGAGTGTGCGTGTCGACAAGGCGTTCACCGCAATCCTTGCCTTCGGCATCAACTCGGGCGCCTACCAGGCGGAAATCTTCCGGTCCGGCATCCAGTCCCTGCCCAAGGGGCAGTTTGAGGCGGGCAGGAGCCTCGGGTTTACCTACTTCCAGACCATGACGACCATCATCATGCCGCAGGCAATCCGCAACGTCATCCCGACGCTCTGCAACGAGTTCATTGTGCTGTTGAAGGAAACGTCGGTCGCGAGTTATATCGCGTTGGAGGACTTAACCAAGGGCGGCGACATCATCCGCAGCCGCACCTTCGATCCGTTCATGCCGCTGATGGCGGTGGCGCTCATTTATCTCGCCATCGTGATGGTCTTAACCTACGGTGTTAAGAAACTGGAACAGAGGCTGGCAAAGGCAAGTCATTAAGGGCAAGAGGGGCAGAAGCAAAAATGGCAGAAACATTGATCCGTGTGGAACATTTGCATAAGCGCTTTGGCGACAATGTCGTCTTAAAGGACATTTCGGTGGAAATCGGAAAGGGCGACGTGGTTTGTGTCGTGGGGCCTTCGGGCGGCGGCAAGTCGACCTTTTTGCGCTGCTTAAACCGCTTGGAGGAGCCCAGCGGCGGGCACATCTATTTCGACGGGGTCGACATCTGTGACAAAAAGACCAACATCGATCTGCACCGCCAGCACATGGGCATGGTGTTCCAGCAGTTCAATCTCTTCCCGCACATGACGGTGATGAAGAACTTGACGACAGCCCCCATGAAGCTGCAGAAGAAGTCGCAGGAGGAAGCGGAGCGCTATGCGTACGAGCTTCTGGAAAAGGTTGGGTTGCGTGACCGTGCATCTGATTACCCTTCGGCCCTGTCCGGCGGACAGCAGCAGCGCATTGCCATCGTGCGGGCGTTATGCATGCAGCCGGAGGTGATGCTGTTTGACGAGCCCACGTCCGCGCTGGATCCCGAAATGGTGGGCGAGGTGTTGAACGTGATGCGGGACCTTGCCAGGGATAAGATGACGATGATTGTCGTCACGCACGAAATGGGCTTTGCCAGGGAGGTCGCAAACCGCGTCATGTTCCTGGATGACGGGGAATTCGTCGAGGAAGGTCCCCCGGATGTCTTTTTTGCACAGCCTAAGAGCGAGCGCTTAAAGAGCTTTCTCGGCAAGGTGCTGTGAATAACGCGTGATACCGGCCGTCTTTTGTACGCCTTGAAGGTGGTGAAGGCGGCTTTTTTGTGGTAAAATAGAACAGTTGACGAATTGAGAGAGAAACGAAACACCTATTTGATTAAGGAGGTAAGAAGGAACCATGAAAGTACAGAATATTTCGGATGTAAACAAGTTTTTTGAAGTGATCGATTCCTGCGACGGCAGGGTAGAGCTTGTGACCGGCGAAGGCGACAGACTTAACTTAAAGAGCAAGCTGTCCCAGTATGTGTCACTGGCGAATATTTTTTCCGACGGTGAGATCAAGGAGATGGAGATTGTTGCCTACGAGCCGGAGGATATCAAGAGAATTATTGAATTCATGATGAACTAAACATTTCTTTAGGAGGGCGTATGAAAAAGCTACTACATCGTATTGCAGCAGCTCTGTTGTGCGGAAGTATCGCACTCACACCACTCACCGCGCACGCGGCACCGATCGCGACCGGCATTGACGTTTCGTATCATAACGGCATCGTCAACTGGCAGGCGGTTAAGAATTCCGGCATCAGCTTTGCCTTTGTGCGCGTGGCATCGACCAAATCCGGCATCGATGCGCAGTTTGTGAACAACATTACGGGCGCCAACGCAGCGGGACTGCGCGTGGGCGTCTATATTTATTCTTACGCGACGACCGTCGAGGGCGCAATCAATGAAGCGAACATCGTGTTAAATGCGATTGCGCCGTATACGGTTTCGTTCCCGGTGGTTTATGACATCGAGGACACGGTCCACAAGAACATGTCACCGGACCAGCTTGCGGCGCTTGTGAACGCGTTTTGCGGAACGATTGC
>JAFSRL010000042.1 GCA_017446125.1 Lachnospiraceae bacterium | reverse complement strand
TATATTTCAAAGAGAAGGAGCAAAACTATGAATCTACACGATCCTGCAACCAAACTGACAAGTGCCGACGAAGCATTGCAGCTCTTAAAAGAGGGCAATGAGCGCTTCACAAAAGGTGAGCTGAGCGCGAAGGACGATTATGCCGGAATCAGAGATGTGCTCGCCGGTGGACAGCAGCCCTTTGCAATTGTGTTGTGCTGTGCAGACAGTCGCGTCGCGCCGGAGATCTATTTCGATCAGAAGCTGGGTGATATCTTTGTCATCCGTAACGCCGGTAACGTTGTCGACAAGGTCGTTTTGGGATCCGTCGAGTACGGCGCGGAGCATCTGGGGAGCCCGCTCGTCGTGGTCGTCGGGCACACCAGCTGCGGCGCGGTGACTGCCGCCTGCACGGGCGGAGAGGTTCCGGAAAACATCGGGGAGATCATCACCAAGATCAAGCCGTCCGTATCGGACGGCGCAGCGGTTAACGACGTTGCGCGCGTAAACGCGAAAGCGATGGCGGATCAAATCCGCGCGGACGAGATCATCAAACATCTCGGCACCAGAGTCGAGGCCGCGATCTACGACATCAAGACAGGCGAGGTCAGCTGGCTCTAAAACCGGCACTGACCCGGACTGATAGCCAAAGTTTTTCCTTCATGCGGACAAAAGCAGTGCAAGCTGCTTTTGTCTTTTAGGAGGATATCCGTATGTTATGAAACGACATCGGATGTGGAACTGTGTCAGATGGCCATGTTCTCGAGAATGCCGATGGTGTTTTCCGCCCAGCTGTACTGTGACATGAACTCTCCGGCATAGAGTTTGTGCGCGGAAGGATCGCCATCTAAAAAACGGTACAGGTCGCAGTCCAGACGCCTGGTATTGACATAATAATTGTCACGTGTGTGACAGATGACATCCTCGAGGCCGAGTGCCGCAAAGGACTTGCGCAGCGCCATCACGTATTTCCGGACGCTTGCCTTTTTTAATTCCGGGTCAACCGGTTCATCGCGCAGCACGTCACAGAGCTCACCGCTGCTGACACCTCGTCCGCAACGGTTCACGAGATAGGCAAAAAGCTCTTTGGCCCCGCGCCGGGGGAACCGGACAAGGTTGCCCCGAAAGAAGACTTCAAAGCTGCCAAAGCACCGCACGGTGAGCTGTTCCACTACGGGCGTGCGCAGATGATCGAGCGCATCCCGCAGGCGTTCGATGCTGACGGGCTTCAGAAGGTATCCGCTGATAAAGAGATCCCACGCCTTGAACGCATAGTGCTCGTGTGCCGTGCAGATAATAACATTTGTTGTGGGATAAAGCTTTTCCCCCAGGGCGATCTGTTCATCATCTACTAATAGGACCTTCATGTAACCACCTGTAGAAATCTGTTTACTGCGTTCCTTTACAAAAGTTACAAAAGCCTCCGTTCCAAAAGTGTTCCGAAAAAATTTTATATCTGGCCTAAAGTTTTCTCACAGGGCTGCCGATAGATACTATAGAATACTACAGGTGTCGCTTTTATGCTGCGATTAACGATCATGCGTTTTGCGGCATTGAAACGGATTTCACTTTAAGACAGGAGGTTCGCGACATGAACAGGATCGATAGCTACAACCAGGCGGGCAGTTTCGTCAACGGGCTCGTCAACAACCGGCAGGCGAAAGAGACCAAGGCTCCGGACAAGACGAGGGAGACCGCAAAGAGCAATGCGACGCAGTTAAAGGCGCCGGAGCTCTCCGAAAAAGCGCAGGCCGTTCTCGACAGACTCAAGGAAAAGTATCAGAACATGGACTTCATGGTCGCTGACTTTAAGACCGATGAAGAGGCCCAGGACATCCTCTCCCGCGGGACCAAGGAGTTCTCCGCCGTGCTCACACCAGAAGAGCTCGAGAAGATGGCGGATGATGAAGAATACGAAAAGGCCAATATGGACAAGATCGACCAGGCCATGGAAGCTGCGAAGTCCATCGCGACCAAGCTCGAGGAAGAGGGCGAGGAAGGTGTGACCGCACGTGTCGGCGTTTCCTTTAACGCGGACGGCACGATGAGCTTCTTTGCGGAGCTGGAGAAGGCCGGCGAGCGTCAGGCGGCGGCGATCAAGGAAGCGAAGGAGGCACGGGCCGAGGCCAGAAAGGAAGAGGCCAAAGAGGCGAAGGAAAAGCTTGAAGAGAAACGTGCCGAAGACAAAAAGACCGATGCATATGCCAAGGAAGATCCCGGCTTAAAGCGCACAAGTGTGAAGGCTTCGAGTGCCGAGGAACTTTGGGATAAGATCAAAGCAATTGATTGGACGAAGATTCCGACGGTGGCTGCAAACAGCGAAGGCGCCAAACTGGATTTCTCTGTCTGAGTTTAGTACAATGTATTTGATCGCATAATGGGCGCCCCCGCGCAGAGCGGGGGCGCTTTTGTCACATTTATATAAAAATTA
>JAFSRL010000004.1 GCA_017446125.1 Lachnospiraceae bacterium | reverse complement strand
TCTTTTTTTACCTGTACTTCACTCTGTAAATCCGCCTGAGCGAAGCATCAATCCGCTCCTCACTTACTTCCCCCTCCGCAACGGCTTCCAAAAGCCCTTCATAGCTTGCGTTGAAGTCAAGCGGTGTTAAGAACATGTCGCAGCCCGCGTCGAGCGCAGCGATGACGACACCCTTTGCGTCGTAGTCCTTCGTCACGACCTCCATGTTCAACGCGTCCGTCACGACGATGCCCTGATACCCCATCTCTTCACGCAAGAGACCTGTCACCACCGCGGGTGACAAACACGCCGGCTCCTGTGTTCCGGAGATGCCGCTCGCGACGATGTTGCCCGCCATGATGGCGTCGACATCCGCTTCAATCGCGGCGCGGAAGGCGTCGAGTTCATTCCCGTACATCTCTTCCTTTGTCTTTGTGATTTCCTCTCCGTACGCCGGGAAGTATTTCGCGCAGGCGCTTGTATTGGTCGCCTGAAGTCCCGAAGAAAACGCAACCGTTAAGTCCGCGCACACACTGGGGTCTGTGCTGTACGCGAAGCCGCTCAACGGATCCTCGTTTGTTCCGTTCAACAGATTCGCTACCGGCGAAAGGTTCATGTTAAATCCGTTTAAGCTCAAATACGCACCCACCGTTTCCCCCGCGGCACGCGCGTCTTCCGCGCTTGTCACGGCGCTGCCGGAGGGCATCACCTCTTCGCCCAAGGCCTTTGCCGCGGCGCTTCGCTTTTCACCGTTTTCATTGATGGCAAGAAAGACCGGATACTTCGCAGCACCCTGCACACCGCCAAGCATTTCCTTCACCTGGTCCTTCGTTTTTAAATTCTTTTCGCTGTATACGATGCCGCCCACGGGATGGGTGGCAAGCGCGTTCTTCGTCGCATCGCCAAAGCCCGTCACCGCCTCCACGCCGGTGAGCTGCTCCGGTGTCACGATGAAGAGTCCCGCCACCTTGTCCTCGATGGTCATGGAGCGTAACACATTGTCGATTGTGGTTTCGAGAATCGTGTCTTCGGCGCCCGCCCGGACCTCCTTTACCGTTGCCGCAAGCACCATGGGGGTTTCCGCGATGCGCATTAAGGTGTCCTCGGAAACGGATGCCTGCGCGGCTTCTTCCGCGGGCGCGGGACGCGTCACAATACGCACAAACAACAGCACCGTGACAAGCAGCACACCAAGACACGCCGCCGCAATCGTGTAGACCTTTTTCTCTGTCTCCCTGCGTTCGCGTGCGCGCGTCTCTCTGGGACGTGCCTGCAATTCCTTGTCAATGAGATCTTCGTCGAATTCCTTAAAGCGATCCGTCTTTTTAACGTCTGACATAACTGACCATCCTCTTTGCCTGCTTCATCCATAAGTCCGTGCGGTAAACCACTGCGTAAAACACAACGCTCATCGCGATTGCCGTGAGCACGTCGAAGAACGAGTGCTGCTTGATGAACATGGTGGATAACGTAATCAGCACGCAGGTGATAAACGATGCCCTGCGGACTGCGTGGTTCTCCTCTAATCGTTCCGAGCACATCACGGAAATGTGTGCGCCGATGGAATTATAGACATGAATGCTGGGCCAGAGGTTGGTTGCGGTATCCGCGCGGTATAGCCCCCGTACGAGCGCGGTGAAAAGATTGCTGCGCTGCATGAAGTGCGGGCGCAGGTAGTGAATGTTCGGAGCAAAGGTGGATACAATCAAAAACACCGTCATGCCGGTGAACAGAAACGTAATCAGGCGGTAGTAATCCTCTTTTTGTCCGGTGAGCATAAAATAGCAGACCGTGCCGATAATATAGACAAACCAAAAAAGATACGGCACCACAAAGACCTCCATGAACGGAATGTAATCATCAACCGTCATGTGGATCACCGTGTATCTCGCTCTGGGCATTTGCTCCAACAAGGACCACCAGAGCAGGTATATCATCATATAAATAACGCTCGGAGTCATCATCCTGCGAAGTGATTGCAGGTCGACCTCCTCCCGACGCAATAACTTACCCAACATGCTACCTATTTTACCACGCGCAAAAAAAATCTTCAATTCGGAACAGATGTTTAAATATCAGTTGAAATGGAAGAATTTTTGTGCGATTTTGTAGGCGGAAAGCGTGATGGCTCTCCCGCTCTTGCCCGGCATGTTCACCAGTCTTCCCAAAAGGCCCAGCCGAAGAGACAGGTACACACGCAAATCCTTCTTCCTGAAATAGCGCCACAGCGCCTGCTTTTTTTCGAGGTTTTCCTCCGTGCCGGACTTCACCAGCATGACCGAAGAAATCGTCGTGATGATTTCAAGATAGCTGAACATATATTGATAGCGTTTCTTCACCGCCATAATCTTCGTAAGGTTTTCCGTGAAGTAGTCATACATCAATTTATTGACCGCAATCTGCTGGTCAATTCTTGAAATCATGATGGCTTCGTTCACGCTTTGGCCCTCGCGCCCGATCGTGTAATCGTAGAAATTCACGTCGAGGTAGTACATGTTCTCGACAAAGGGCAGCGGCTGGAACACATAGAGGTTGTCGACATAGAAGGTGTGCTCCGGAAGCTTTAAGCCGGACTCGCGCAAGAGCTTCGTGCGGAAGATGACCGAGTGCATGAGCATGTACTGGCCCTTGCGGAAGTGCTTGACGTCCTTCCACGTAAACATTTCCTCCACCGGCAGCGCGTGCTTGTAGCGCATGACCTTGTGGCGCCTCTCGCCTTCCTTGTTGTAAACGAAATTGGAAATGAGCATGTCGAGCCGCTTGTCGCCGCCCGTTAAGACCTCCAGCGCATGCAGGATTCTGCGGTAGGGCTCCTCGCGCACGCAGTCGTCCGAATCAACGACCTTGAAGTAGAGACCCGTCGCGTGCTCAAGCCCCGTGTTGACCGCGCTGCCGTGCCCGCCGTTCTCCTTATGGATGACGCGCACGATGTTCGGGTAGAGCGCCGCATACGCGTCCGCAATCTTTCCGGTGTCATCGCTCGATCCGTCGTTGACGATTAAGATTTCCACGTCGTCGCCGCCGTACAAAAGCGTTTCGATGCATTTTTTCATGTAGGCGGCGGAGTTGTAGCACGGCACCGCAATACTCAATAATTTCATGCCGGTTACCGCAGCCTGCTCGTTTCAAAACGCGCGCGCAACTGGATGGCATCACGCAGCGAAAGATACCGTTCCTCGATGTCGCCTTCGTCAATCTTCATGTCGATTGCCATCGCCATGATGTCGATCATGTCGTCCGTGATTCTGGGGTGGAGCGATTCCAAAATGTTGAGACGCTTCTCGCTGTCGTCCGCATCCAAAAAGGCGACGACCTTGGGGTCTAAGTTCAACTCCTGCGCCTCCTCTTCCACCGACTTGTCCATCACGTCCGGCGAGGTGCGCTCGAACCGGTAGACCTGCCGCACGTCCGGATACTTTTCGCGGTCGACTTCGGAGCAGAACATCGCAAGCGGTCTTGCATAAATCTTGTGCTCGCCGTAGAGTGCCTCGTAAACGACCAGCTCCTCTCCCGTTTCCGAATGCTCCGCGGTGGCGACGATTTTGTAATTCTTCCCCTTGAAATGCCGGTAGGTTTCCCCCTGTAACGGTCTTCTCATTGAATGCTTCCTCCTGCTGTTAACTTGTTGCCTCAATGATCAGCATCTCCACGCTGACCTTATCACTAAGCCTTCCGCTCTTGACCGCCGCGTCCGCCTCGATGCATTTCGCGACGATTTCCTTTAATCGTTTTGTTTGATACTTTTCCGCCCACCTCGCGTAGCGCGCGGCAAGAAACGCGCGGTTTTGTGTGAGTCCGATCGCCGCGGCAATTTCTGACTGCGGGTAACGGTAGGAATCCATCTCGTACGCAATGAGCATGCCGTTGAACATCTCCGTAATCATGTTCAAGATACGTAAGGGCCGCTCCTTCAACGCAAGCAGGTCATAGTAATATTGCAGCGCACCCTTCGCGTCCTTTTCCGCAATCGCGTCCGTCATTGCGAAGATCCTTCCGTTCAGCCACATCGCGAGCACTTCCTTCGCGTCGTCGATCGTGATGTCTTCCCGCTCCCCGGTATAGTTTACAAGCTTTGTAATCTCGTTTTCAAGCATGAACATATCGCTGCCCACGTTGGTGACAAGATACCGCACCGCCTCGTTCGTGATGCGTTTTCCGCCCTGCTTGCACTTCACCCCGATCCACTGCAAAAGATCCTTTTCCTCCGGCGCGTCACAGGTTAAGACTAACCCCGTATTCGCAACCGCCTTGTATGCGGGGTTTGCTGCGGAGGTATGCTCCTCCACAAACACAAAGCGCACCGTTTCCGCGGGCGCCTTTAGGTAATTCGCAATCACGCTTCCGCCGCTCTTAAAAAATCCCGCGTCCTCGACAATGATGACGCGGTAGTCGCTGAAAAAGGGCATCGTTTCCGCGAGGTCCACAATCTCCTCCTCGCGGACGTCACTGCCGCGGAAAGTGGTGACGTTCATCTCGCTCACGCCGTCCGTAATGGCGGCGATCAGTTTCTCTTTATCCTGTTTGCGTAAATACGCCTCCTCGCCGCAGATTAAGTACGCAGGGCGGAAGGTCTTGTTTTGAATGTCTGTGTTTAGAAGCGTTTTCTTCGGCTTGTAATCGCTTGTCTTTCTCTTTGCCATCAGTCTACCATATAGCCGTTGAATTCCTTACAGAACGCAACGAACGTTTCCACATCCACGGGCTTGCTGAAGAAAAATCCCTGCAAGAGGTCGCAGCCGAAATCGCACAGCATGTCCTTTTGTTCCTCTGTCTCCACGCCTTCGACGAGCGCCTTCCAGCCGATCTCCTGAATCATGCGGATGGAGTGGCGCAGAATCGAGCGCGCGTTTTCGTTCGTCGCCGTGCTCCACAAAATGGAACGGTCGAGCTTGATGTTGTCAAACGCAAGCTCTAAAATATACGTGAAGTTCGAATAGCCGGTGCCGTAATCGTCTAACGAGAACGTGCAGCCCAGCTCCTGCAGTCTTCTTACGTTCTCCGCCAAAAGCTCCGCATTGTCCGCGGCCGCGGATTCCGTGATTTCCAGGTTGATGTGCTTCCCGTCCAGGTGGTTCTCTTCGAGGATGCGTTTGAATTCCCGCGTCAAGCCCCTTCGCATACATTGGATGGCGCTCAGGTTCACCTCGATGTATTCGATGCCAAAGCCCTTGAAGTCATACATGCGGAACATCTTGCAGACCTCTTCCATGATATAGATACCGATGTCGTAGATAAGGCCCGTCTTTTCGGCGACCGCGATAAACTCCTCCGTCGAAACCATACCCAGATCATCGTCAAAGAGACGCATGAGCGCTTCCGCGGAATGAATCTTGTTATCCTCGCGCCACCAGATGGGCTGAAGATAAACACTTAAGGTGCGGTTCTTCAGCGCGCGCTTCAAGGCTTTTTCGATTTCAACGTCACGCTCGACAAACCTCAGCTCGTCGCCGTCGTAAACCGTGCAGCGGCGGTTGTCCGTGCGGTACTGCGCGTGCGTTAACAGCATAATCTTTTCGATGGTCGACGCGTCCCTGGGCACGTTGATGTGCAGGATCTGTGTGTGGAAGGCGAGCGAGACATCCTGGTAAACAATCGACTCCTGGAAGTAGCTGCGCAGCGCGGCAATCTCGCGCCGGACATCCCCCTCCGGAATGTTAATGAGCATCATCGCAAAGACGCCGTTGCCCACATAGTAGGTGCGGCCCTCGTTGTGCGCCTTTAGGAAAAACGCGATTTGTTTCAGGGTGCCCTCCACCATGGGCACGCCCACCGTCGCATTGTAATACGGCAGGTTCGTGATGCGCACAACAATCAGGCTGTAGGGTTGCGCGCCAATCGCGTACCGGTTGTCCTCCATAAACACGTCTTCATTGAACAGGCCCGTCACGCGGTCTAAGTTGTCCTCCTGCGAGCTGATGGCAAGCATGAGTCCCATGCATCCCAGGGACTGCACGAAGAGTTCGATCAACAGCTGGGGCCTCATGAGCTGGATGATCGCGGCTATCACCGAGGCGGTAATATAGAAGAAAAAGCATCCCATCAGATAGCGGCTGACGTTCTTTCGCCGGATAACAATTAACGTTAACAGAATGACCAGATAAACGATGGAGATGGCATAAAAGACCGGATAAAGCGCCCCGCGCAGGTACCTGCCGGACGCATCAAACCGGAATGCAAATCCGGTGAACGGATTGATGAACAGCACAATCAACTCCACCAGGTAAAGCGTTGCGAAGATCCATTGATTCCTGATACGGATTTTCCGGTCCGTCCAGAACGCAAACGAGTAGCATCCGAACATCAGAATAATCCAGGCCTGCAGACAGTGCAGAATCAGATAAATATAGGTAACCGTGGTCTTTCCCGCAACGGAAAACAGCTCCGGATAATCCAGCGAGATTGCACTTAAGATATCAAATACCGCGGAAAGAATGCCGTTGAAAACCAGCAGCGCAAAGAAGCGGTTCTGCACACGTTTTACGCCCTTATAGGCAAGGACGTAGTACAACGAGAAGCCGTAAATAAGTATGGAACAGATATCATACTGAATCTCGTAGAACATAGATTCATTGTATCACAAATTGTGATTTTTCGCACAATTTAATTGTGATGGACGTTGCGCGGTCAGGCGTGAGGTATCACACGGTTTCGCTGCCGCGGTCGATCGTCACGGTATTGTACGGAATGGTGATGTGGTTCGCGCGCAGCGCCTCCACAACGTGCTGGCGTAAGTTGCTCGACGCGGTGAAGCTCTCGTCCAGCTCCTTCGTCCAGACAGTGAATTTTAAGACAAGCCCGTTCGACGTCAGTCGCGAAACGGTGACCTTGAGCGTATCCTTCTTGATGAGCAGCGGCTCCTCCATACAGGTCGCGACGATGATTTCCTTCGCCCTGTCGATGTCGGTGTCGTACGCCACATCCACCTCTAAAATATTGCCGTAAGGTGATGAGTAATTTGTGTTCACGATGACCGCCTCATCGACAACGGAATTTGGGACGATGCAGCTTTGTCCGTCGTACTGCTCAATCACGATGTGGCGGATCGTCATGTCGGTCACAAGCCCCTCCGCAATCACGGAGCTGCCGGAGAGGATGCGCACCTTCTGCCCGATATCGCAGGGGCGCGAGGCCGAAATGGAGAATCCCGCGATGACATTTGCAAGCGCCTTCTGCGCCGCGAACGTTAAGACCGCGACGATGAGCGTACCGCTGCGCAAAAGGGTTGTCGACACTTCCTTGGTCACTTCAAACTGCGTCAGGCACGCGTACGCCCCCACAACGCTGATGACAACGTTGATCACGCTGTTCATGAACTTTAAGTGCAGCCGGTTCTTCCGTTTGTAAATCATGCGGAAGACGCGGTTGCAAATCATAATGCTCACAAACGTCAGAATCGCTATGACAACTGCGGAGAACATCTCCGGATATTCCGTAATGATCTTTTCCATGCCTCCTATCATACCGCAGGCTTCTTTGGAATTCAAGGTTATGGATGCTTTTCGTAAACTCCGCGCGCTTTCTGGCTGCTATTTCTCTTCCGGCGGGCGCCGAAGTTGGCGAAAACGAGTTTTTTCACTGAATCCACCCACTTACAATTACACACACCTCCATCAGCTGTGTAATACGGAGTAGTGTATACGTTTTAACGATACTGTATGCGCTTTATTTCGATATAGTTTCGTTATTAAGATTATCCTATAACGTTATATCGTATTAACTTCATTATTACGTTAATATATAATTGTTATATCGTATTTATTTCATTATTACGTTAATATATAATCGTTATATCGCATTTACTTTATTCATACGTTAATATACAATCGTTATATCGTCAATCATCACTAAAACAACTACAAATTATCGTTTTTACAATATCATAACGCTTTATCATCTATGTATCAACGTAAATTCGTTCAATATTTCCACCACAAAAGGTTAAGCTTCCCACAAAAATACCGATATATATAGTGAAGGTGAGGCGGCCCCCCTACCGCCCACCACCAACTTTTTTCATATACTCCTCCTACGTACTTCAAAACCTCCGTGCTCCCCACACGGAGGTTTTGAATTGCAAGATGACAAAGGGAAGATGACAAAGGGGACGGTTCTAAATGTCACCTGTATTTCAAGGTGACACTTTAGAACTGTCCCCTATTGTCATCTGTACTTCCATCCGATATATACTTTAGATAAGGAATCACATCCCCACGGACGGGGATCCACACAGGGAGTGTGTACATCGGGCTTTTAAAGCCCCGCGCCATGTAAAACGAAAGCCTGCTAATAAAAAGTCAAGCATAAAGTAAAAGTTTTGCAGGCAGATATTTGAACATTGAAAACAGACCGTCAACACAGGCGGTCACATCTTAGACGATGATAGCGTGACTTACTCTTGTGCTGCCTGGGCAGC
>JAFSRL010000041.1 GCA_017446125.1 Lachnospiraceae bacterium | reverse complement strand
CGGCATGGAAGAAATCATCGTGGGCGTTGTGGGCGTGTTGCAGTTCGATGTCTTGAAGTTCCGCTTACAGAGTGAATACAACGTGGAGATCCGCCTGGATCCCTTGCCGTACGAGCACATCCGCTGGGTGGAGAACGTTGGAATCGACATGGAGAAGCTCACCGGCACCAGCGATATGAAGAAAATCAAGGATATGCATGACAGACCGCTCCTGTTGTTTGTCAATGAATGGAGCGTCGGAATGACGATTGAACGAAATAACGGTCTAATATTATCGGAATTCCGTAAAAATTAGAAAAATTTCCGGGTTTACCCCTATGCAAAATGCATATTTTTTTGTATAATTTAACCACTTATTCACAAAAACACTGTGGTTTCATTCACACACACTTTTTTGTACGGAGGAAAGCAATGGAAACAGAAATCGGTACGATTAAAATTGCGGATGAGGTGGTCGCCCAGATTGCGGCGATTGCGGCAACGGAGGTCGACGGTGTCAGCGCGATTGCGGGACGCGACGCGAAGGAATTCTTAAACCGCGCGATGAAGAACGCCGGCGGAAAGGGTGCGAAGGCGCTCATCACGGAGCATGAGGCGGAGCTGTCCTTGTCCTTATCCATGGCGTACGGCTACAACATTCCCGCGACCTGCGAGCAGGTGCAGAAGAAGGTGAAGGAAGTGGTCGAGAACATGACAGGCTTAACCGTGCGTGATGTTGAAGTCCGGATTGCCGGCATCACGATGCCGCAGGCGTAAAGACGCATGAGACGATCGAAACTCAGAGAGCAGGTTTTCCTACTGTTATTCCGGATGCCCTTTCATACCGAAGAGGAGATGGAGGAGCAGACGTCGATTTACTTGGTTCCGCAACAGGACGCGCATGCGGAGGACATCGACGGCTTTTCCGCCGTGACGGATGAGGACGAGGCGGCTTTGTTCGACTTAACGGAAAAAGATACGAAGAAGGTGACGGAGCGTTTCCAGGATGTCTGTGAGCATTTAGAGGAAATCGATGAGATGCTCACGCAAAAGACATCCGGCTGGGACATCAAGCGGATCGGGAAGGTGGAGCTTGCGATTTTAAGACTCGCGGTCTATGAGATACGGTTCGATGAAACGGTGCCGGATGCGGTGGCGATCAACGAGGCGGTGGAGCTTGCAAAGAAATTCGGACAGGATTCTTCCGCGTCCTTTGTGAACGGGGTCTTGGCGAAATTTGCGTAACGTTTATACCGTCGGTCAGGTCAATGCATATATCCGTGGTCTCGTGGAGGACGATGCACGTCTTTCTTCCATTACGGTCGCGGGCGAAATCAGCAACTTAAAATATCATTCCTCCGGGCATGTGTATTTTACGTTAAAGGATGCGTACGGCGCGCTCTCGTGCGTGATGTGGCGAAGCGATGCCGCGCGTTTAAAGATCCGGCTAAAGGATGGAAGCGGCGTGCACGCGCACGGTTCGGTTTCCGTTTACGAAAAAAGCGGTTCCTACCAGCTCTACGTCAAACGCATCGAGCTGCAGGGCGCGGGCGCTTTGTACGAGCAGGTGGAGGAATTAAAAAAGAAGCTTTTCGCACAGGGCATGTTTGATGAGATGTATAAAAAACCGCTGCCCAAAACGGTGAAGACCTTAGGGGTTGTCACCGCGGCAACGGGTGCTGCGGTCCGTGACATCATCAAGGTGACAAGAGGGCGCAACCCTTACGTGCAGGTCATTTTATACCCCGCACAGGTGCAGGGAGAGGGCGCGGAAAAGAGCATCGCAAAGGGCATTGCCGCCCTTGCCGCACTGCCGGTGGATGTGATCATCGCGGGACGCGGCGGCGGCTCCATCGAGGACTTGATGGCGTTCAACACAGAGATTGTTGCCCGGGCAATCTTTGATTCCCCGGTTCCGGTTGTGTCCGGCGTGGGGCACGAAACCGACACCACCATCGCGGACTTTGTCGCGGACGTACGCGCGGCAACCCCGTCGAACGCGGCGGAAATCGCGGTTCCGGAGGCGGAGCGGATTGAGGAACGGTTTGTCGACATGACACAGGCGCTCATCGACGCGATGCAGGGAAAAATAGAAAGCGCAAGAAGTAAGCGCGCGCAGTACCTAAGGCAACTGCAGCTTTTGCGTCCGGACGCAAGAATCAAGGAGATGCGTTTAACCCTGGACCATTTGACGGACAAGCTGTTTGAACGCATGCAGCGGGGCATCGCAAGAAGAAAGGAAACGTTGAAATACCTTGCGGCAGCCCTCGACGGCGTCTCTCCGGCAAAGCGACTGGCTGCCGGATACGCGTATGTACAGGACGATGCGGGACGTCACATCAAAACGGCTTCGATGCTGGAAGAAAGAATGGCGCTTACGATTCACTTTACCGACGGGGCTGCAAAGGCACAGGTGACAGGCACAGATTTACGAAACGGAGAAACAAGGTAGATGGCGGCAGCAAAAAAAGAAGCGACCCTGGAAGAGCGCTTTGAAAAGATTGAAAACATGATTGAACAGCTTGAGGATCCGGACACATCGTTAGAGGATTCCTTCAAGCTTTATCAGGACGGAATGACGCTGTTAAAGCAGTGCAACGAACAGATTGACCGCGTGGAGAAGAAGGTGCTTCAACTCAACGAGGAAAGCGGTCTGGTCGAATTCGAGGACGCGGAAGAAGATGAGTTTTGAAACAACACTTTCCCTTCGCGTAAAAGGCGCGGAGGAAATCATCCTTTCCTTTTTGCCTGAGGATACGGGCTATGCCGCGACCGTGAAGGAAGCGATGCGCTACGCGCTTTCGGGCGGCGGAAAACGGATCCGTCCGGTGCTGATGCAGGAAGCCTTCTTCTTGTCCGGCGGTGCGGAAGAAAAACTCCTCCATCCGTTTATGGCGGCGATGGAAATGATTCACACCTATTCGCTTGTGCATGACGACCTTCCGGCGATGGACGATGATGACTTACGCCGCGGCAGGGCGACCACGCATGTGGTGTACGGCGAGGGCATGGGAATTCTCGCAGGCGACGCGCTGTTGAACTACGCGTACGAAACCGCGCTGTTATCGTTCGATGCGGCGATGCACATCCAAGGCCCGGACGAGACGCACGTGGAAATCTACAAACGCATTGCGCGTGCGCTCACGGTACTTTCGGCGAAGGCCGGGATTCATGGCATGGTCGGGGGACAGTGTGCGGATTTGATTGGAGAGCGGTGCGAGAAGGAAATGAAGATTGCGCCGGACAACGAGCGCCTTTCCGGAAAGGGCACAGAGGAAGAGCTGCTTTACATTCACACCCATAAGACGAGTGCATTGTTGGAGGCTTCCCTGATGTGTGGTGCGATTCTGGGCGGCGCCCCTGACGAAGCGGTTTCTTGTATGGAGCAGGCGGGAAATTTGACGGGACTTGCCTTCCAGATTCGGGATGACATTTTAGACGCGACGGGCGATGAAGCGACGCTTGGCAAGAAGACGGGGCAGGATGAGAAAAACTGCAAGACGACGTATGTTTCCCTGCACGGTATTGAGAGCGCGAAAACGGAAGTTGAGCGCTTAAGCAACGAGGCACTTTCGCAGTTGGAAAAAGCGGTTGCGTTGAACGCGCAACAAAGTGAACGCGCGAAGGATGCCGCAGCATTCCTAAAGGATTTGATCCTTTGGATGACCGAACGGAATTATTAAGCAAGAGATTTATTAAGTGGTTTTTATATAGAAGAGAAGGGGTTATTACATGGCAATTCTTGACAAGATCAACGAAACCGGGGACGTCAAGCGCATCGATGCGGAATCGATGAATGCGCTTGCGCAGGAAATCCGGGAATTCCTTGTGGAGAAGGTGGGCAAAAACGGCGGGCACTTAGCTTCCAATCTTGGGGATGTGGAGCTGACGCTGGCGCTGCACCGCGTGCTCAACCTGCCAAAGGACAAAATCATCTGGGACGTGGGGCATCAGGCATACACACACAAAATCCTAACCGGACGAAAGGATAAGTTCGACACCCTGCGGCAGTACGGCGGTCTCTCCGGCTTCCCGAAGAAGCTGGAGTCTGACTGCGACATCTTTGACACGGGGCACGGCTCGAATTCGCTTTCCGCGGGGCTGGGACTCGTGCGTGCGCGCGACCTTGCGGGCGAGGACTACACCGTGGTTTCCGTCATCGGCGACGGCTCCATGACCGGCGGTCTTGCGTACGAGGCGTTGAACAACGCGGGCAAGCTCGAGACGAATTACATCATCGTTTTAAACGACAACAACATGTCCATCAACGAAAACGTGGGCGGCATGTCGCGGTACTTAGACAACGTGCGAACCGCGGAGGGCTATTTGAACTTAAAAGCGGATGTCTACAGCAGGTTGAAGAACAATTCCCCCCGCGCGGTGAGCGGCATCCGCAAGGCGAAGAACTCCTTCAAGCAGCTCTTTGTCCCGGGCATGGTCTTTGAAAACTTGGGCATCACGTACCTGGGTCCCGTCGACGGGCACGACGAGAAAAAGTTAGAGCGCATGATTATGGAAGCGCGGCGCGTGCCGAAGGCGGTCATGATTCATGTCATCACGAAGAAAGGCAAGGGCTATGAACCTGCGGAGCGCCATCCCGCACGGTTCCACGGCACCGGCCCCTTCGAGGTAGCGACCGGACTGCCCAGGAAATCCAAGTCGCAGGCGGACTACACCGACATCTTCTCGACCGTGATGTGCAAGCTGGGCGCACGCGATGAAAAAATTGTCGCGGTGACTGCGGCGATGGCGGACGGCACCGGTTTAAAACGCTTCCGCAACATGTACCCCGAACGCTTCTTTGATGCCGGCATCGCGGAAGAGCATGCGGTCACCTTTTCCGCAGGCGTGGCCTTAGGCGGCTACAAACCGATTTTTGCGGTGTACTCATCGTTTTTGCAGCGCGGCTATGACCAGGTTATGGAGGATGTCTGCTTACAGGATTTACCGGTGGTCTTTGCAATCGACCGTGCCGGCATCGTGGGGGCGGACGGGGAGACGCACCAGGGAGTGTTTGACTTATCCTATTTATCCAGCATGCCCAACATGTGCGTCATGGCACCCAAGAACAAATGGGAGCTTTCCGACATGATGAAGTTTGCGGTCTCTTACGCGCATCCCATCGCGGTGCGCTACCCCAGGGGCACCGCATACGACGGGTTGAGCGAATTCCGAGCACCCATCGCGTTAGGTAAGGCGGAGGTCATCTACGAGGAAGAGGAGATTGCGCTCTTTGCTTTGGGCAACATGGTGAAGGTTGCGGAAACGGTGCGTGACACCTTAAAGAAGGAAGGCCATCACGTGAGCCTTTATAACGCGCGGTTCTGCAAACCAATCGACAAGGAAGCCATCCTCTTTGCGGGCGCAAAGCACAGGCTCATCGTCACGATGGAGGAGAATGTCCTAAGCGGCGGCTTCGGCGAGAAGGTGAGAGCCTTTGCGGACGAGAACGGCGTGAAGGCACAGGTGTTGACTGTCGCGATTCCGGACCGCTTCATTCCGCACGGCGCGGTGGACATTCTGTTCAAGGAAGCGGGGATTGATGCGGAAAGCGTTGTCCGCAAAATCAAAACCGCTTTGGGGAACGCGTAAGGAAACGCCGTGGGAAAGAAACGACTGGATGTCATGCTGGTGGAGGGCGGTTTCTTTCCGTCCAGGGAGCAGGCAAAACGCGCCCTGATGGCGGGCGAGGTCTTCATCAACGGGGAACGGGAGGACAAGGCGGGCACCACGTTTGATCCGGACAAGGTGCGCACGATTGAGGTGAAAGCGGATACCCTTCCCTTTGTTTCCAGAGGCGGCTTGAAGCTTGAGAAGGCGCTGCGGGTATTTGAGATTGATTTAAAAGACACGACCTGCCTTGACATCGGCGCGTCGACGGGCGGCTTTACCGACTGTATGCTGCAGGCGGGGGCAAAAAAGGTCTATGCGGTCGATGTGGGCTACGGACAGCTTGCGTATTCCTTGAGTGTGGATGAGCGTGTCGTTTCGATGGAACGGACGAACTTCAGAAACCTGACAAGGGAAGACTTCGATACGGACTTTGACTTCGCGACCGCGGACGTGTCCTTCATCTCACTGGATAAGATTTTGCCGGTGGCAAATACGGTCGTGAAGGAAGACGGGCGCATGGTGGTTTTGGTCAAGCCGCAGTTTGAAGCAGGCCGCGACAAGGTCGGGAAAAACGGCGTCGTGCGCGACAAGGCGGTGCACAAGGAAGTCATCGAAAAGGTCCTCCTTGCCGCTAAGGAAAACGCATTTTTTGTGAGCGGGCTATCCTTTTCGCCGGTGACGGGACCTAAAGGCAACATCGAGTATTTGCTGTACTTAAACAGAAACGAAGACGCTTCTTACGACATCGACAAAACGGTCGAAGAGGCACATGTGGAATTACTGAAGAAGAACGTGTAAGACAAAGACCGCGCAGTACGCGGTGAAAGAAAGGAGCAAGATGAAACGAGATCGACATGAAAGAATTTTGGAGCTGATCGCGTCCAAGGAGATCGGAAGACAGGAGGAGCTGGCACAAATCCTTCGCTCGGAAGGCTTCAAGGTGACGCAGGCAACGGTATCGCGTGACATCAGGGATTTGAACTTAACCAAGGTTTCGATTCCCGGCGGCAAGCAGAAGTATGCCGTGAGCGGGCATGCGTCCGGCATCATGAAGGAGAAGTACGTGAATGTTTTACGCACGACCTTCTCGAGTGCGGAGGCGGCAGGCAACCTGCTGGTTGTGAAGACGGTTTCCGGCATGGCGATGGCGGCTGCCGCAAGCATCGATGCCCTTGAGTTCGAAGGGCACATCGGCTCGATTGCGGGTGATGATACCATCATGGTAGCAACCAGAACAAACGAGGTCGCGGAGAAGTCCTGCGCACTGTTGTATGAAATGACCGGCAAGCGCCGCTTCGGAGAGTATGCTCTATAGTCTGTACATTAAAAACTTAGCGTTAATCGACGAAGAGGAGATCACCTTTGCGGACGGGCTCAACATCTTAACCGGTGAGACGGGTGCCGGAAAGAGTGTGGTCATCGGCAGCATCACGCTTGCGCTGGGCGATGCGGCGAAGGGCAACGTCATCCGTGAGGGTGCGGAGTATGCCCTCATTACACTGACGTTTTCGAACCTGAACGAACAGACGCTGCAAAAGATTCGCGAGATGGAGCTGGCGGTCGAGCCGGATGACAGCGTGATTTTGGAGCGCCGCATCACGAAGAGTAGAAGTGTGGCGAAGGTGGGCGGCGAGACCGTTTCCTTAAAACAGATGCGGGAGCTTGCGAAGGAGCTCATTCAGATTCACGGACAAAACGACCACCAGTCGCTTTTGCAAAAGAAGGAGCAGGCAAAGCTTTTGGACGCGTACGCAAGCGAGGCGTTAAGCGAAGTGCTTGCAAGGATGCAGGAGAGTTACGCGGCATACAAGGAAGCGCTGCGTGTGCTTTCCGAATGTGACATCGACGACGCCACCAGAAAACGCGAAGCGGATCTTGCGCAGTACGAGCTGGACGAGATCAATGAAGCTTCTCTTGTTACGGGCGAGGATACAACGCTTGAGGAACGCTACCGCAAGATGTCGAACGCGGAAAAAATTACGGAGGCGCTTGCGCTGGCGAAGGCACTTTCCGTAAGCGATGGCGGCGAGACCGCCTCTGACATGGTGGTGCGTGCGTTGAAGGAATTGAACGCGGTGCGCGCCTTTGACGAGACCGCTTCCTCGATTGCGGACTCTTTGGGTGACGTGGACGCGCTCTTGCAGGAGATTTCGCATACGGCGTCCCGCGCCATGGAGGAGGACGCGTACGACCCTGCGCAGTTTATGCAGGTGACGGAACGGTTGAACCTAATCAACCGCTTGAAGGATAAGTATGGCGGAACGATTGAGAAGATTCTATCCTATAAAGAGGAAAAGGAAGAACAGCTTTCGCGCTTAAACGATCTGGACAATGCGCTGCGCGTCGCAAAGGAGCGTGTGGAAAAGACGAGGAAGGAAGCACTGTCTTCGGCGCACGCCGTGCATGAGGTGAGAAGCGCGTACGCGAAGAAGCTTTCCGAACAGATGCGCGAGGTGCTTTCCGAGCTCAACTTTTTGGAGAACGGATTTGAGGTGCGCGTTGTCGCGGAGGAAGAGGTACTTAACGCGAACGGATTTGACGATGTGGAATTCTTCATTTCGTTGAATCCGGGCGAGCCGTTAAAGCCCCTGACACAGGTGGCATCCGGCGGCGAGCTTTCCAGAATCATGCTGGCGTTAAAGACGCTGCTTGCGGACAGGACGGAATCACAGACGATGATCTTTGATGAAGTGGATGCCGGCATCAGCGGCGTGACCGCGTGGAAGGTGGCGGAGCGGCTGGGCGCGTTGTCAAAGGACAGACAGCTGATTTGCATCACGCACTTAGCGCAGATCGCGGCGATGGCGGACACGCACTTTTTCATCGACAAGGAAGTGGTGCGCACGGACGAAAACGCGCGGACCTTCTCGCGCATCCGGATAATCGAGGAAGAGGAGCGTGTGAAGGAGCTTGCGAGAATTTTGGGAGACACGGGGGATGAAAATGCGGAGGTGTCACGCGCGGCATACGAAAACGCGCTGCGCCTGTGCGAAGAGGCAAAGCGGCTCAAGGGCTGACGGAGAACAAGATGACGGAATTGGAACGCATTCTTGAAACAATGTTGAACGAAGTGAATAAGTCAGACGGGATTGCTTTGGAGGAGATTCCCGGCATCGATTTGTACATGGACCAGTTGACGACGTTCATGGACGATCATTTGCGGGAGCGTTCGCGTTATCCCAAGAGCGATAAGATTCTCACGAAGACGATGATCAACAACTATGCAAAGAATGATTTGCTGCCGCCGCCCATCCGTAAGAAGTATTCGAAGGATCATTTGCTGCTCCTGATTTTTATCTATTACTTAAAGAGCATTCTTTCCATCAGCGACATCAACACGTTGATTGCACCCTTGAAGGAGCGCTTCCATGTTTCCGATACGGAGGATGTCAACCTAAGCAAGATCTACGAAACGATGCAACGCCTGATTTTAGAGGACAGGGAGACCTTAATTAACGGCCTGACGAAGAAGGCACAGATTACAAAGGACGCGTTTCCTGAGCTGGATGAGGCGGAGGGCGAGGAGCTGCGCACCCTGGCGTTTTTGGTCGTGACCGCCTATGACGTTTACATGAAAAAGCTCTTGATCGAGAAGACAATCGACCGCTTAAGTGCAAAGCGTGCGCCGGAAGGAAAGAAGGGAAAGCCCGCAAGGGAGAAGAAACGAAAGGATTAAATCCGTTGGATT
The DNA here is from genome assembly GCA_017446125.1 of Lachnospiraceae bacterium. GTDB lineage: Bacteria > Bacillota > Clostridia > Lachnospirales > Lachnospiraceae > Butyrivibrio. The sequence goes on along the minus strand of JAFSRL010000041.1, from coordinate 4,029 downwards.
ATTTTACATCATTAAACGAACAGCAAAAACAGGCGGTCCTTCAAACCGAAGGGCCGGTTCTGATTTTAGCGGGGGCGGGCAGCGGCAAGACGCGCGTGCTCATTCACCGCATTGCGTACTTAATCGGGGAGAAGCGGGTGAACCCGTGGAACATTCTCGCCATCACCTTTACGAACAAGGCGGCCGGGGAGCTGCGGGAGCGTGTCGACAGAATCGTGGAGTACGGCGCGGACGCCGTGCACGTGGGCACCTTCCACGCAACCTGCGCGCGCATCTTACGGCAGTACGCAGACCTTTTGGGATACACGCCGCACTTTACGATTTACGACACGGACGATTCCATGAGTGTCTTAAAGAGCATCTGCAAGCGCTACCAGTTGGAGACGGCGCAGATGAAGGCACGCGCAATCAAGAGCCGCATCTCGACCTGCAAGGATAACTTGGTGTCCGTCGAGGAGTATGCCGTAAGTGTTGCGACCGACAGAATGCTTCATCGTGTCGCGACCGCGTACCGCGAATACGAGAATGAATTGAAGAAGAACAACGCGATGGACTTTGACGATTTGATCGTCAACTGTGTTCGACTGTTTCAAAAATATCCGGATGTGCTGCAACGGTTTCAGGAGAAGTATCTCTACATTCACGTCGACGAGTATCAGGATACGAATACGGCGCAGTTTGAGCTCATCCGTTTGTTGAGTGCCGCGCACCGGAATCTGTGCGTGGTGGGTGACGACGACCAGTCCATCTACAAATTCCGCGGCGCGAACATCCGCAACATCTTAGACTTTGTAAGCGTTTATCCGGACGCGTATGTGATTAAGCTGGAGCAAAACTACCGCTCGACGCAGCCGGTTTTGGACACCGCGAATGCCTTGATCCGGCACAACCGCGGGCGTAAGAACAAGCACCTGTGGTCGGAGATTGCAGGAGAGGAAAAGCCCGTGCTGTATCTTTTCCAGACAGCACCGGAGGAAGCGGAATTCATCGCACAGGAAACGGGCAGGGCACACCGCTTGGAGCGCGTTCCCTATTCCGAAATCGCGGTGCTCTACCGCACGAACGCGCAGTCACGTCTGATAGAAGAACGCTTCGTGAAGGAGGGGATTCCCTATACGCTGGTGGGCGGCGTCAACTTCTATGCGCGTAAGGAAATCAAGGACCTGCTTGCGTACTTAAAAACCATCGACAACGGCATCGACGACCTTGCGGTACGCCGCATCATTAATGTGCCCAAGCGCGGAATCGGCGCGACGACGGTGGAGCATGTGCAAACGTACGCGTCAAACAACAACATCTCCTTTTTCGACGCGCTGTGCGAGGCGGAAAACATTCCCGCGGTTGCAAGGAGCCTTTCGAAGTTAAAGAGCTTTGTCACCTTAATCCGTGCCTTCCGCACGAAGGAGCAAAGCTGTTCGCTGGAGGAGCTTTTGCGGGATGTCATCAATACCGTGAAGTACTTGGATTACATCAAGGAGCTTGACGACGATGACGCATCCGGTGACAACGACCGTGCGGCGAACATCGACGAACTGCTTTCCAAGATTGTGGCTTACGAAGAGGAGGCGCAGGAGACGGAGGACGGCGCGACGCTCTCCGGATTCCTGGAGGAGGTTGCGCTTGTCGCGGACATTGACAGCGTGGAGGGCGGTTCGGAGCGCGTCCTCTTAATGACCCTGCATGCGGCGAAGGGATTGGAGTTTTCCCATGTAACCATCGCCGGCATGGAGGACAGACTCTTTCCTTCCGACATGTCAATCAGGGAAGCGGAAAGCGGCGGCGATGCCCTCGAGGAGGAACGTCGTCTGGCGTACGTCGGGTTCACGCGCGCCAAGAAGCGGCTGACACTGACGGCTGCACGAAGCCGTATGACGCACGGGGAAATCCGGTACAGCCGCGTCAGCCGGTTTGTCGAGGAAATTCCGCCGGAACTGATAAACGATAAAACAGGTGGAAATTACCGAAATAACGCATACACCATTCCGGATGAGGACGATGATTTCAGAGAGATTTCTTTTGCCCGCCCGAAGGCAATTCCGAAGAAGGTGACGAAGCAGGCGCCGTTTATCGCGGGTGCGGCGAGGGGAATGAACGCGCTGCACAAGGGAGCTCCGCCGCCGGTCGAGATTGCTTACGAAGAAGGCGACCGGGTGCGGCACTTAAAGTGGGGCGACGGAGAGGTCGTCTCGATGGAGAAGGGCGCGCGCGATACGAAGGTCGAGGTGCGGTTCGATGACGGCGAGGTACGAATCATGTACGCGGCGTTTGCGAAATTGGAAAAATTGTAGATTTCATGATAAGATGTTTTTATTGAAACTTCTGACAAAAGTTTTCGCTTCACGGCGGGAGGGGCTACAATGGATTATGTGAAGGACCATATCGACGAACTGGTCACTGCGGTTCAGGCAGCGGATATTTTACGCAGGAAGAAAAATGAAGTGAAGGAAAAGAGCAATACGCTTTGGATTGTTCTGGGGATTATCGGCGCGGTGGTTGTGATCGCGCTCATTGCGTATGCCGTTTACCGTTATATGACGCCTTCCTACATCGACGACTTTGATGATGAGTTCGACGATGATTTCGAGGACGAAGACTTCGACGACGACACCTTCGATGCGGCGCCGGAAACGTGATTTATCCGTAGGGGGAGACCCCGAAAAGAGTCCCTGTCCGCAGTTTGGAACCTGCGGCGGCTGTTTCTACTTAGGGCTTCCGGAAGAGGAATACTTAAAGAAGAAGGAGGCAATCGTAAAAGAGATCCTGGGTGACGTGCCGTTTTCCGGCATCAAAAAGTCACCTTGTGTTTACGGTTACCGCAATAAAATGGAATTCTCCTTCGGGGATGATGTGAAGGACGGACCCTTAACGCTTGGCATGCATGCGCGCGGGTCCTTTTATAATGTCGTTTCCGTGCCGGACTGCGTGATTGTGGATGAGGATTACCGCAGGATTTTGCGTGCGACGCTTTCCTTTTTTGGACCGCTGTATGAGGCGGGGAAGGTGCGGTATTATCACCGCAAGCGGCAGGAAGGGTTTTTGCGGCACCTTCTGGTGCGCAAGGGGTATCACACCGGGGAAATCATGGTCGACCTGGTGACGACTTCGACAAATCCTGAGGATGCGGGCGCAGAAGATACCCTGCTTGACGCGTACTGTTCCGTGCTGCAGGGGATTGCGTTTGACGGGGTGCTCACAAGTGTTTTGCATACCGTGAACGATTCCGTGTCCGACGCCATAAAGGACGGCGGGACAAATGTGCTGTACGGGCAGGATTCTATTACGGATAAAATCTTAGGGCTTTCCTTTAAGATCACCCCCTTTTCGTTTTTCCAGACGAACACCGCCTCCGCGGAGGTGCTTTATACCATCGTGCGCGACTATGTGCGCACGGCGCTTTCAAGGGAAGGCAAAGAGCACGTGGGCGTGCTTTACGACCTCTACTCCGGCACCGGCACGATTGCGCAACTGATGGCGGACGTGGCGGACAAGGTTTACGGTGTCGAAATCGTGGAGGAAGCGGTGAATGCCGCACGCGAAAACGCTGCCGTGAACGGACTGAAGAACTGTGCGTTTATTGCGGGGGATGTGTTGCGTGTACTGGAGACAGGTGAGTCAGAGGGGACGGGTACAGTGACTCATTTTTCACAGTGTAGTGAGCAGCCGGAGTCGCCGGGGAAAAATGAGTCAGTGTACCCGTCCCCCTTGACTCACCCCGACATCATCATTTTAGACCCGCCCCGCGACGGGGTGCACCCGAAGGCATTGAAACAAATCGCGGCGTTTGGCGTGCCCGCAATCGTCTATGTGTCGTGCAAGCCGCAGTCCCTTTTGAAGGACCTGCCCGTTTTACGCGCGGCAGGGTATGCGGTGACGCAGTCGTGCTGTTTGGATCAATTTCCGTGGACGAAAAATGTCGAGGCAGTGCTGCTGTTGGAGAAGTGAGTCAGGGGGACGGTGAGTGAGTCAGGGGGACGGGTACAGTGACGCGCTCATCCCCGGAAGAGTGAGTCACTGTACCCCGCCCCTCTG
>JAFSRL010000040.1 GCA_017446125.1 Lachnospiraceae bacterium | reverse complement strand
GCCTTTGTCAAAAGTCCTTCCGCCCGTGCGTGGGAAGCGGTGTCAACGTCCGTATAGGGCAGCGCCTCCATCGCGGTTTGAACAGCACCCTTCCAGTCGCCGTCGTTTAAAAGAAAGTTCCCTTTCTCCACCATCGTGTCCGCGGCAAGGCGCCTGGTCTCTTCGTACTTGTCTGTTGTTTCGAGTCCCGTGTCACGCAACTGCATGTTGCGGTAAATCAAAAACGAGCCTGCCGCAACAAGCACTAAAACACCTGCAGCGAGGGAGCCGATTGTTTTGCGCAGCCGGTAACGTCTGTCAAGGTTCCAAAGCGTCTCATAAGGACAGCCCAGCATGGTCGCGATGAGCTTAGTAACCTCACGCTGAAGACGCTTTTTCTGGAACATGGCGCCGCCGCCGGTTAAGTTCGCGCTGACCTGTTCCTCCTCTTCGCGCATAAATGTAATGCCGTTTTTTTCGTATTCGCGAAACAAGGGCGCGGGGAACGATGTCTTTGTGGTTCCCTTTGCAAGCACTGTCAGAAGACGGTCCCTTGAGTGATTCTCCAAAAAGTATTCGATTTCACGGTTGATTCTTGTGGAGTTCTTTGTCTCCGGCGTGCAAACAACCATGAGATAGCGCGACTTATCCAACGCCTTTAACGCGTTTTCCGAAAGCCCGCCTACGCCTGCGTGCTTGTCCTGCGGAACGTAAATGTTCCGGAAGCGGGACTCTCCGTAATCCGCGCGGTATTCCACCGGAATATGAAAGCTGCGGATGTGTTTCTCAATCAGACGTGCAATCCGCTTATCCTGCGCGTACTGTCTGCAGGTAATGTATACGTCGTATGAGATTTCTTCTGCCTCGCGCTTGCCCTGCTGTGCCATTTACAGCCTCTCTAAGAAGGCGCGTGTGTTGGCTGCGATGTCGCCGCCGTAGATGGCGCTGCCGGCAACGATTGTGTCCGCGCCCGCATCCAAAACCACATGCACGTTGTCGAGCTTGATGCCGCCGTCGACCTCAAGGCGGATATCGCGACCGGTAGCGTCAATCATCTTTCTTGCCGCAACGATTTTCTCCGTGCAGGCATCGATGTAGGACTGGCCGCCAAACCCGGGCTCCACGGTCATGATGAGGACCATGTCCACGCGGTCAAGGTACGGGCGGATGGCTTCCGTGTCTGTCTTGGGCTTGATGGTGATTCCGACCTGCACACCCTTGTTTTTGATTAGGTCGATCGTGCCGTCGATGTCCTCTTCCGCCTCCAAGTGAAAGGTCACCATGTCGGAGCCGGCATCGCAGAATTCCTCCACATAACGCTTCGGCTCATTGATCATGAGGTGCACGTCGAAGAAGAGGTCGCTTGCCTTGCGCAGGCTTTTGACGACGGGCATGCCGATGGTGAGAGAGGGAACAAACATCCCGTCCATCACATCGATGTGCGCCCAGGTCGCACCCGCATCCTGCGTGATTTTCATCTGCTCGCCGAGTTTCGCAAAGTCCGCCGAAAGAATCGACGGTGCCAGAATGTTTTTCATACGAAGCCCTCCAAAATCATAATCTATTATCATCATACCAAAAAATCTCCTGATTTGACAGAGTACACTTTTCTATGATAAAGTATCACAATCATGAACGTCCACGCCATTCGGCATAACAGTTTTAATAGGAAAGGAGCCCCATGGCAAAAACAAACAGACCTAATGAAGTAAAATTGGAAAAACTGGTGAACGGTGTCGTATCGAACCGCGAGCGCTCCGATTACGCGGAGAGCAAGGAACAGCTTGTCATCAAAAACGATACCATTCCGGATGAGGTGTTTATCGAGCAGGGCGTCAACCGCGGCCTGCGTGACATCAACGGACGCGGCGTGCTGACCGGATTAACGAACATTTCCGCGGTCAACGCGTTCAAGGAAGTGAACGGCGAGCGTGTCGCAATCGAGGGTGAGTTATGGTACCGCGGGTATCAGGCGAAGGACCTGATCGACATGCTCGAATACAATGAAATGGGATTTGAGAAGGTCGCGTATCTTCTGATTTTCGGTGAGCTTCCCTCGAAGGAGGAGCAGGCGGACTTTGTTTCGCAGCTTTCCGAGGCGCGGTATCTTCCGACGAACTTTACGCGCGACGTCATTATGAAGGCGCCTTCTTCCGACATCATGAATTCCATGACAAAGGCGACTTTGACGCTTGCGTCCTACGATCCGCATGTGAATGACGCGTCCTTGACGAACAACATCCGTCAGTGTCTTGAATTAACGGCGGTCTTTCCGATGCTGGCGGCGTACAGCTACCATGCGCACAATCACTTTAACTGCGACGGAAGCATGTACATTCACCGTCCGGACCCGAACCTTTCGACCGCCGAAAACTTCCTGCGCATGCTGCGCCCGGATTCTTCCTATACGCCCCTGGAGGCGAAGGTTTTGGACACGGCGCTCATCCTGCACATGGAGCACGGCGGCGGTAACAACTCTTCGTTCACGACGCGTGTCGTAACGAGCTCCGGCGCGGATGCGTACGCCGCAATCTCCGCGGCGATGTGTTCGTTGAAGGGACCCCGTCACGGTGGCGCGAACATCAAGGTTATGCAGATGATCGCGGACGCGAAAAAGAACATCAAGGACATCGGCGACAGGGACGAGGTCAAGGACTACCTTTGCAAGCTGCTTGACGGAAAGGCATTCGACAAGAAGGGGCTTATCTACGGTATGGGCCACGCGGTCTACTCGATGTCCGACCCCAGAGAACGCATTTTGCGGTCTTATGTGGAGCAACTGGCGAGCGCCAAAGATAAGGATGCGGACATGAACCTTTATCACTTGATTGAGGAGCTCGCACCCGAGGTCATCGCGGAGAAGCGCAAGATTTACAAGGGTGTTTCCCCGAACGTCGACTTCTATTCCGGCTTTGTTTATGAGATGTTGAACATTCCGGTCGAGCTCTACACACCGCTGTTCGCGATCGCCAGAATTGTGGGCTGGAGCGCACACCGCTTGGAGGAGCTTGTGGGCAACGGCAAGATTATCCGCCCGGCGTATAAGAGTGTGATGGTGGAGAAGTCGTTTAGCGAGTAAAGACAGCGCCCCCGCGGGGAGGGAGCGTTTCACAGGTGACAAAGGGGACGGTTCTGAATGTCACCTGAACCCCAAGGTGACATTCAGAACCGTCCCCTTTGT